>JANOKV010000078.1:0-15598 GCA_031419415.1 Hyphomicrobiales bacterium
GCCACGCGGCGCGTCGAAATCGACGGCGCCAGCATCTTCGCGCGCGTCGGCGGTTCGGGGCCGCCGCTGCTGATGCTACATGGCTATCCACAAACGCATGTGTGCTGGCATCGCGTGGCGCCCGAGCTTGCCCGCCATTTCACGCTCGTCATTCCGGATTTGCGCGGGTACGGCGACAGCACGGGGCCGCAGACCGATGCCGAACACCTGCGCTATTCCAAGCGCACGATGGCCAACGATTTCGTCCACCTCATGGGTGTCCTGGGTCATGAACGATTCGCGGTGCTCTGCCATGATCGCGGGGGTCGCGTGGGTTATCGGTTGACGCTCGATCATCCCGCGCGTGTCGAGAGACTGGCCACGCTCGATATCGTCACCACACTCGATGCCTGGACGGACATGACCAAAGAGAACGCCGTCGGGCGCTTTCATTGGGGGTTTCTCGCCCGCTCGCATCCCTTTCCAGAAGACATGATCGGCGCCAATCCTGTCGTGTTCGTCGACTATTTGCTCGCGCAATGGACGCGCAACAAGGACCTGTCGGCGTTCGATCCGCGCGCGCTCGCCCATTATCGCCATCACTTCGCCAAGTCCTCGGTCATTCACGCGACGTGCGAGGACTATCGTGCGGGCGCCACCTGCGATCTCGCAATCGATGCTGTCGATCGCGATGCTGGCCGCACGATCGATTGCCCGATGCTCGCCCTCTGGGGTGGGGAACGAAAGCACGGATTCGTCAACAAGCCGCTGGAATCCTGGCGTCGCTGGTGCCCGGACGTGCGCGGCGAGCCGATCGAAAGCGGGCATTTTCTCGTCGAAGAAGCGCCCGAGGCGACGATGGCGGTCGTGTTGCCGTTTCTGCTCGAGGGTTGGCGCGGCTAATGGCGCGCCTCGAGGACCGCCGATGACCTCTTCGATCCGCACCCGACTACAATCGCGCCTCGGCCGGTCTGTCGTCGTCCAGCCTGCCGAGCCGGTGCCCGCCAACAGACCGCCGAAGATCGGGTTGGCGCTGGGCGGCGGTGGTGCGCGGGGACTAGCCCATATTCTGATCCTCGAGGCCTTCGACGAAATGGGCATCAAGCCGGCGTTCATTACGGGGACGTCGATCGGGGCCATCTATGGCGCAGCCTATGCGTCTGGCTATTCGGCGGCTTATATCAGGGCACACACCGAGGAGACGCTGTCGCAACGGCTCGATCTCTTTCGTGGGCTCGTTTCTGCACGGGCGCAGCCGATCCAGCGCCTATTCAATCTGCTGCCGATCCGTTCGGGGCTCCTCGATGCGGCAGCCGTGCTCGATATCGTACTGCCGGGGCGCATGCCGACCGATTTCAGTGGTCTGACTATTCCGCTGACGATCGTGGCCACGGACTTCCACGCTCAGGATGTCGTGTTGCTGCGTGAGGGTGCGCTCAAGCCGGCGATCGCTGCGAGTATCGCGCTGCCGGCTCTTTTCGCGCCGGTTCAGCTCGAGGGCCGAACCCTGATCGACGGTGGGTTCGTCAATCCTTTGCCATTCGACCTGATTGCGCCGGGGGCCGATGTCACAGTCGCGATCGACGTATCGGGCGGCGCACGCGACGACAGTGCGGCGGCAGCCGGGATCTTGGGGACGCTGCTGGCTTCGTCGCAAATCCTGCAACGCTCGATCGTGCGCGAGAAACTGAAATCCATCCAACCCGATATCTACATCGCCTCGACGGTCGAACGGTTCCACGTGCTCGAGTTCAACAAGTTCCGCGCGATCCTCGAAGCGGCTGTCCCCGCGAAAGACGCCC
Source organism: Hyphomicrobiales bacterium (assembly GCA_031419415.1). Lineage (GTDB taxonomy): Bacteria > Pseudomonadota > Alphaproteobacteria > Rhizobiales > Hyphomicrobiaceae. Next base: position 1,782 of record JANOKV010000078.1, read on the forward strand.
TGAAACGCCAGCTCGATCGCGTTCTCTCGGCCCACACGGTCGCAGCAACCCCAGCCACTCCTGCGGACCTCGAGCCTCCCGTGAAAAAGAAGCGCCGTCGCCTGACCCTGCTTCGTCCAGGCCGGGCGAAGAAAGCAAAAACGGACCGCTGAGCGAGACCACCGGATGGCGCGGTGGGTCTGTAGTGCTGATCATCTGTGCCGCGCGCATGAACTTGTCACCCAGGCGAACTCGCGTATGCTTCCCCCAACATTGGGAAAAAGAGGCACGCCGGAGGAAACGGAACATGGCAGAGAACAAGCGCTGGAAGACCCGGCCCGAGAATTCCACATGGGGCGATTACGGTCCCGACGATCAGTTGGGACGTCTGAACGAAATCACGGCCGAGACGGTCAAACAGGCGGTCGCCGAAGTGAAAACCGGCCAGACATTCTGCCTGTCGATGCCGCTCGACTATCCCGGTGGGGCCGTGCTGAGCCAGCGCCGCCATCCCCCGCAAATTCGCCCGACGCTGCGCGGGGACAAGCCAAACTGGCTCTATCAAGCAAGTTGGGAAACCCCCGGCGCGGTCGATGTCGTCAACGACGACATGGTCTTGCTGCATCTGCAATACTCGACCCAGTGGGATTCGCTGGCCCATGTCGGCGCCATGTTCGATGCCAATGGCGATGGAACGCCCGAGCCCGTCTTCTACAACGGCTTTCGTGGCAACGTGGAGATCGTCGGACCGACCGATATCAAGCAGGCAGGTGGTGTGCCAGGCACCTTCGTCGAGTCCAAAGGAACGTCGTCGGCCAATGCGCTGGGCGTCGAGAACATGGCCCAAAAATGCATCCAGAGCCGAGGCGTCATGGTGGACCTCGAAGCGCATTTCGGCCGCGCCCGTAAAGCGATCGGTTACGACGATCTGATGCGCGTGTTCGCGGCCGACGGCGTCACGGTGCGACCGGGCGATCTCGTGTGCTTCCGAACCGGCTTCGACGAAGTGATCTTCGAGGGCAAGAAGAACCCCACGCACGAGATGATGCATGGCTCGTGCACCGGCCTCGACGGCTCGGACAAACGACTGCTCCAGTGGATCACGGAATCCAAGATTTCAGCGCTGATCGCCGACAACTATGCCGTCGAGCTGTTCGACGGCACATTGAAGACGGGGGAGTGCGCGCTGCTGCCGCTGCATCATCACACGCTATTCAAGACGGGCGTCAATCTCGGCGAAATCTGGCGGCTGTCCGAACTCGCCAATTGGCTGCGCAAGAACAACCGCAGCACCTTCCTGCTGACGGCGCCGCCCCTCAATCTGCCGGGCGCCGTCGGCTCACCGGCAAACGCCATCGCCACGGTCTAATTCGCAGTTTCCCTGTCCCCGCATGTTCCACGGCGCTCCCCATGACCATCTCTTCGATCACGCCCTTTCTCAACCCCAAGTCCGTCGCCATCGTCGGTGCATCGACCGATCAGAACAAGGTTGGCGGGCGACCGCTCTACTACCTCCAGAAGTTCGGCTTCAAAGGCAAAGTCTACGCCATCAATCCCGGCCGCAAAGAGGTCCAGGGCGTGCCGTCCTTTCCGGGCTTGAGCGATTTGCCCGAGGTCCCGGATCTGGCGGTCGTCGCCGTGCCGGGGGACGCGGCCGTTGCCGCGATCAAACAAGCCGCTGCACTGGGCGTCAAAGCCACGATCTGCATCACCTCGGGATTCGGTGAGACCTCCGATCCTGTGGGGATGGCCAAGCAGGTCGAGATGGTGGCGGCGGCGCGGGCGGGCAACATGCGCATGGTTGGGCCCAACACACAGGGTCTCGCCAACTTCTCGAACGGTTGCGTCGCGAGTTTCTCGACGTTTTTCTCCACGCTACCGGTCAAGGATGGACCGATCGCCGTCGTCAGCCAGTCGGGCGCCATGAGTGCGATCCCAATCGGCTTGCTGCTCGAGCGCGGCATGGGCTGTCGGTACTCCCTGGCGACTGGGAACGACGCCGACGTTTCGGTGCTGGAGATGGCGACGGCCGCGATCTCCGATCCCGGCATCAAACTGTTGGTGCTCTATCTCGAAGGTATGCCTCGCCCCGACCAGCTCGCGACGTTGGCTGAAACCGCCAATGCAATGGGTAAGTTCATCGTTGCGTTGAAATCAGGGCGCACGCCCGCCGGTCAGCGCGCTGCGGCCTCCCACACGGGTGCGCTCGCCAACGAAGACAGCGTGATCGATGCGGCGATGAAGCGCCTCGGCATTTGGCGCGCGCGCAACATCGCCGACCTCGTCTCAGCTTCGGAACTCTACCTGAAGGGCTGGACGCCGACGGGGCGTCGGTTCGTCACCATCTCGGGGTCGGGTGCGACCGGCGTCATGAGTGCGGACGCAGCGACAGTGGCTGGTCTCGAGGTCGTGCAGTTCAAACCCGACACGCGCCAGAAACTCGATGCCATTCTGCCGACGTTCGCCTCGGCGGCAAACCCCATCGACCTGACCGCGGCCCTGCTGTCGAACAACAAGCTGCTGGGCGAAATCCTGCCCGTCATCGCTAATGCCGATGCGGCTGATCTCTTCAAGGTCGACATGCCCGTTTCGGGACCGGGCTACGACATGCCCGGTTTTGCGCGCGACATTGCGGGTTTCAGCAAGGCCACGGGCAAACCCGTCGTCGTTGCCGGTTGGCAGGGTGACATCCCGGCCACCTTCCGCGCCGAAGGTGTACCTGTGTTTCCTCTCGAAGCCGAGGCGATCGAAGCGTTGGGGCAATTTGTCAATCACCACGAGTTGGTGGCAAAAGCCAAGGCGCGTCCGCGCCCCGCTTGGAAGCCCTACGATGGCGCGAAACCCCCGTCGGAAACCGTGACGCTGAACGAAGCCGTTAGCCTCGATCTGCTGGCCAAAACCGGAGTTTCCGTGGCCCCCTACCGCCTGTGCCGCACGGCCGCTGAAGCCGCGACCGCCTGGCGCAATATGGGTGGAGCGGTCGCCGTCAAAGGCTGCTCCGCCGACCTGCCCCACAAGACCGAGTACGGGCTGGTGCGCCTGGGCCTCGACAACGAGGATGCCATTCGCGAGGCGTTTCGTGACATGGAGGCGACCATCGCCAAGGCCGGCGCGCAGTTCGACGGGGTGATCGTCGCGCGCATGGTCAAGGGCCGACGCGAGATGATGATCGGGGCGCATCGCGATCCATTTTTCGGGCCCGTCATCGCGGTGGGGGATGGCGGCAAGTACGTCGAAGCGATGCCGGACGTGGTGTTGCTGCTGCCGCCGTTCTCGCAAGCCGATGTGATCGAGGCCTTAGCCAGCCTGCGTTGCGCCAAAGTTTTGGCTGGCGTGCGTGGCGAGCCGGCGCTGGACCTCGCCGCGATGGCCGATGCCGCGATCCGGATCGGCGCGCTGATGACCGCCAATCCCGACATCGCCAGCCTCGACATGAACCCGCTCATGCTGCACGAGGCCGGCAAAGGCTACGCAATCGTCGACGCGGTGGTGATCCGCGACAAGCCTTGACGCAGACGCTTGGGCTTGCGCACATCATGCTTAAAACTGATACCGCCGCAATCCGCCATCGACCGGAATGACCGTGCCGGTGATGTAGCCGCCGCGCGAGGAGGCCAGCAGGCACACGAGCCCGGCCACATCCTCGGGCTCCCCGTAACGACCGACGGGGATCTCGTTATCGGCCTGCCATTGGCGATATTCCGGCGTGTAGTTGCGTCGGATCTGCTCGCTCATGATGCGGCCCGGTGGGATCGAATTAATGGTAATGCCGAACTTGCCGATCTCGCGCGACAGACCCTTGGCCCAGGCGTGGATCCCGGCTTTCGCGGAGAAGGCGCCATTGACGCCTTCGGGTTCGGACTTGCCCGTGATGCAGATGATTCGGCCCCAGTTGCGGGCGATCATCTGGTCGAGCAGCTTGTGAGTAAGTTGGCGGGGACGGGTGAAATTGAGCGTCATCGCTTCGTGCCACTGCTCTTCGGTTGCGTCTTTGCCGAAGTGGCGGCTGCCGCCCGCATTGTTGATGAGGATATCGACGGAGCCGAGCCCATCGAGGGCGGCTTTGGCGGTTTTTTCCGCAGCATCGTCGGCCAACACGTCCTGCTCGATGATGACGGGTCGGGGACCGCCATTGGCGACAATTTTGGCCGCCACCTCTTCCAGCAAGTTGCCGCGCCGTGCGGCGATCGCGAGGCGCACGCCTTCAGCGCCAAAAGCCTCGGCGATGCCACGCCCAATCCCCATGCTGGCGCCGGTGACGAGCGCCGTTCTGCCCTTCAAGTCGAGTTCCACGCTGCTCTCCACCCGCTGTGATTGCACAATCCCATCCACGATATCAGGACCCCGGCGATCCTGCAGCACAGACTGTGAGCGGTCGGGACATCCATGAACCGACGCGGGACTGAAAATCGGTTGTGCCATGATCCGGTCTGGTGGAATGCCATGGTCCGTCGAATGCCTTGCGGCGCGCGCTTGCTCATGGCGCGGCGTCGGTGCAGTCTCGCGCCAACTCGGGAGCTGGCGCGTCGTCCCTGTCCCCAATGAATGGCTGCAAGAGGAAACACAGGCATGGGCAAGCGGATCGTCGTTGTTGGGGCGGGGGCGGTTGGGGGGTATATCGCGGGGCATCTGACCCATGGGGGGCATGACGTCACGATCGTCGATCCATGGCCCGCCCACATCGAGGCGATCCGCGCCAACGGCCTCGAGATCACGGGCATGTCGAATTCCGAGAGCATCGTCGTGCCGATGCAGACGATGCATCTGACGCAATTGCAGAGCCTTGCCTTCTCGCGGCCGGTCGATATCGCGATCATCTCCGTCAAGTCTTATGACACCGTGTGGGCGGCGCGGATGATCTCGCAATATCTGGCACCCGACGGATTTATCGTGTCGGCGCAGAATTGCATCAACGAAGAAGCGATCGCCTCCGTAGTCGGCTGGGACAACGTGATCGGCTGCATGGTCGGTAATAATTTCGCCGTGGACCTCTTCGAACCGGGGCGCATTCGACGCACGATGCCAAAAACGGGCCTCGTCGCGTCATTGCAGGTGGGCGAAGTGCACGGTCGCATCACGCCGCGACTGACGGAGTTGGCGCAGATCTTGTCGTCGGTCGACAAGTGCGACACTACAGGCAACCTGTGGGGTGTTCGCTGGTCGAAGCTCGTCGTCAACGGGATGCGCAACGGCGTGTCGGCAGCGACTGCGTTAGGCGGCAATGAGCGTGACGCGCATCCCATCGTCCGCAAAGTCGTGATGCGGTTGGCCGGTGAAGCGGTCAAAGTCGGGCAGGCCATGGGTCTCGTGCTGGACAAGATCGCAGGCCTCGAGCCTGCGGTTTATGCGCGGGCATTGGATGGCGATGCGGAGGCCTCGGCCAAACTCGAGGCGCACATGCTGGCCGGCACCAGCGCCTCGGCGCGCTCGAATTTGCAGCGACCTTCCATGGCGCAAGACATGCAGAAGGGTCGTCGGACCGAGATCGAATACATGAATGGTTTCATCGCCGCCAAAGGCCGCCAAGTCGGCGTTGCCGCCCCCACCCACGAAGCCCTGACGGCTGTAGTCAAAAAGGTGGAGCGCGGGGAAATTTCGGCGCGGCCCGAAACCCTTTTCCAATTGGCCAGCGTTGCTGCGTAGCCTCGCGCCAACCGACATCGAGGCTGTGCCGACATGAGCGCTACATCTGACCGCCCTGAGGCGAGCGACACCCCTGCACCCAGCGCGCGACTTTTGGCGCTGCCGCTCGCCGGGGTGCGCGTGCTCGATCTGACACGTGTGCTCGCCGGCCCCTATTGCGCGATGGTGCTCGCGGACATGGGCGCCGACGTCATCAAAATCGAAAACCCCGATGGCGGAGACGAGAGCCGCGGCTTCCTGCAGCCGAACTATCACGGACACTCGACCTATTTTCTCACCGTCAATCGCAACAAGCGCTCCGTGGCGCTCGATTTGAAAGCGGAAGGCGGCAAGGCGGCTTTCCTCAAACTGGTGGCTCAGTCAGATGTGCTCGTCGAGAACTACCGCACCGGGGTGATGGAGCGGCTGGGGTTGGGCTGGGAGACGTTGCGAGGCGTCCGACCCGGCCTCATCTACGCGGCCATTTCAGGTTATGGCCGGGACGGTCCCAACCGCGACGTGCCGGGGTTCGATCCGATCGCCCAGGCCGAAAGTGGGTTCATGGCGCTGAACGGGGAGCCCGACGGGTCGCCGATGCGCACGGGGCCCTCACTGATCGACGTCATCACGGGCCTTTTTACGGCGCAAGCGATCAGTGCGGCGCTGCGCCATGTGGCGGTGACGGGTGAAGGCCGATTGATCGAGGCGACGCTGCACGAGACGGCGCTCAACATGCTGGTGAACTTCGCTGGGTCCAATCTGCTGGCCGGCCTCGATCCAGTGCGCACTGGCAACCGAAATCAGGTGGCCCAGCCCGCCGACTTGTTCGACGCGATGGATGGCGCCTTCGTGCTCGCCGCGATCACGGACGGGCAGTATCGAGGTGTCTGTCGGGCCATTGGCCGGCCCGATCTCGCGGACGATCCGCGCTTCGTCAGCAAGCGCGCGCGTCTCGACAGCGCGGTGCCTTTGCGCGCCATCCTCGCGGATGTTTTCAGAACCATGGGTCGCGACGAATGCGTCCGCCGTCTGCGTGAACAGGACGTGCCATCTGGCATCGTCGCCTCGGTGGCAGAGGCGCTATCGAGCGAACTCGTTCAGGCGCGCGGCGCACTGATGGAGGTGACCCATCGTGCAACGGGCGGCTACCGGGCGCTGCGAGGTCCAGCGCGCTTGCACGACAGTGATCCAACCCCCAACCGAGGCGCGCCGCTCCTGGGCGAGCACACGCGTGACGTGCTGGCAACCATCGCTGGCCTGACCCTGGAAGAGATCCGCGCCTTAGAAGTCTCCGGCGCCGCTAAGACTGCCTGACTGGACTTGCCGTTTTTCTGGGATTGGTGCAAAAGACGCGACATGTCCGGACATGTGAGAATGCCCCCCGTGTCCCCATTCGGTTCAATCGCACTTTGGAAGGCATGACCCATGGCTGCAACACCATACAAACCCAGCAATGGCGCCGGCAAAACGAGCTTCGACGCCCTCATCATCGGCGGCGGCCTCGCCGGCCTTTATGCCATCCATAAATTGCGTGGGATGGGCTTGAGCGTCAGAGCCTTCGAGGCCGGAGACGGTGTCGGTGGCACATGGTTCTGGAACCGTTACCCCGGCGCGCGCTGTGATGTCGAAAGCCTCGAATATTCCTACTCGTTCAACGACGATCTGCAGCAGGAATGGAAATGGCCCGAACGCTACGGCAATCAAGGTGAGATCCTCGCCTATATCAATCACGTCGCCGACCGATTCGATTTACGCCGCGACGTGCAGCTGAACACCCGCATCGTTGCTGCTGAATTCGACCAGACAAAAGGGCGGTGGATCGTGCGCACGCAGGCTGGCGAGATCATCGACGCGAAATATTGCATCATGTGTTGTGGCAATCTCTCGACGCCGAAGGTGCCGAGCTTCAAGGGCCTCGAGAGTTTCCAAGGCAAGTGGTATCACACGGGTTTGTGGCCCCAGGAACCGGTGGATTTCACCGACCAGCGGGTCGGAGTGATCGGCACGGGTTCATCGAGCGTCCAGATGATCCCAATCATCGCAAAACAGGCCCGCCAACTCACCGTTTTTCAGCGCACGGCCAACTTCAGTCTGCCCGCGCGCAACCAACCCATGGACCCGCAGCGCGAGAGCACGCACAAGGCGCACTATCCCGAACGCCGGCGCGCCGCCTACGATACGCCGTTCGGCATTGCTGGCCACCCGCCGCCCGTAATATCGGCGCTCGAGGCGACGCCGGAAGAGCGCAACCGCGTTTACGAGGCGCGGTGGGCCGAGGGTGGCAGCATCAGCTTCCTCTACGCCTACACCGATTTGCTGGTGAGCAAGGAGGCCAATGACACGGCCGCTGAATTCGTTCGCCAGAAGATCCGCGGAATTGTGACGGATCAAGAGACGGCCGAACTATTGGCGCCCAAGGATCACCCGATCGGCACGAAGCGGTTGTGCCTCGATACGAACTATTACGAGACCTATAATCAGCCCAACGTGAAGCTCGTCGATGCGCGCAGCGCGCCCGTCGAAGAGATCACTCCCTCTGGCCTTCGCACAGCCAAGGCTGAGTACGAATTCGATGCCCTCGTGTTCGCCACCGGCTTCGACGCCATGACCGGCGCCCTGCTCGAGGTCGATATCACAACGACCGACGGCCACAGCTTGCGTGACAAGTGGCAGGACGGTCCGCTTACGTATCTCGGGCTGATGGTGGCAGGCTTTCCTAATATGTTCATCGTTACCGGTCCGGGCAGCCCCGGCGTAAAAACGCAGATGATCCTCTCGATCGAGCAACACGTGAATTGGATCAGCGACTGCATTCGCTACTTGGATGAGAAGGGATACCGCCACATCGACGCGCAGGTCGGCGCCGAAAGCGAATGGGTGGCCCACGTCAACGAGGTGGCCGACAGCACGCTCTACCCACTCGCCAACTCCTGGTACTTGGGCTCCAATATCCCAGGAAAACCGCGTGTTTTCATGCCCTACGTCGGCGGTGTTCCGAGCTACAAACTGAAATGCGATGCCGTCGCCGCCGAAGGCTATAGCGGTTTCGAGCTGGCGCGGTGATGCCGCGCGACCAAGCCGCGATCGAATGGCGCGAGTGGTGCCATCGCGCGTGATCAGCGGTTTGAATGAACACGTTGGAGCATAACGCGAATTAATTGCTCCGCCGTCATATGATCATCCGATGGCCACATTATGCGCCAATTCGGACGCGTAAATCGTCTCGGGGACGGCGTCGTAAATTCGGTTGCAGGTACGATACGAAGAATTGCCCTCCAGGGCGTCATGACCTGCAACTGAATCTCGCACTGCGAGCACTGCGATCGCCACGAGGAGGTGTGGCCCGCTCGTCGGGTTCGAGCCCTAGGGAGGTTCGGATCATGACGCGTTCGAGATCGAACACGCGGGACAACCATGAGGGGGACGCCATGTCGAGATCCGACAAACAATCATAAATCGCGCGCCGTGAACCGCCGTGCGCGCCAGGAATCGGAAACGCGGCTTTCGGAGCCAGCGATTGTGCGTCGACGTCAATGGTATTGACGGGTGCCGGCCGAAATTGGGTTCACGCCGCACCCTCCGACATTCCTGAGCGTCCCACAGGCGTTCGCTTCCACATTCGACACCGCGCACCTCCGGGTTCGTGGAGGGTTTCGATAGTGCCCGCGCGACGACCAAAAATCCGCGCCCCGACAGGACCAGACACCATGGCAGTCGCCCAATCTGAAATGCTCCGATCCCCCGTGAGGCCCGTGCGCTGGCGACAGCGGAGCGCAATGCTCCTCGTCGCGATGCTGCCCGGACTGCTGGCGGCCTGTTCGCGCAGTGAACACCACGATCACTCGGCTGCTCCGCTGGTGCCGGTCGCCAGCTCTGCCATTCCGCCGGCGCGCGCGGATGGCTGGATTTCGCGCGTCACAGCCAAGCCCGTATCTCCCTGATCGCGCACCGCTCGGGAGCCCACGCGCGTGACCTGCCACTTCGGTTGCAATCACTGGAGGTCGACGATGAAAACGAACGCCTCGCGTCGCCGCATAGAACAAGATCAAAGCACGCTCCATCTGCAACGGACCGTCCTCTCGGGCACGATATTGTGCCTTGCCGCCGGAATGGTCGCTTCGGCAGACACCGTCGATTCCCCATCACCCGAGACGGTGGCCGGTTTTTTCACGCGTGCCGACACGTGGACCCTGCAGCTTCTCGTCGGCGCCTTGCTCATCCTCATCGCAATTGGGTGGGCAATCCGACGCCAGCGCCCGACATCGAACCGGCGTGTGCGTCGCTCGATAATCGACGTCGCTCTGGTGGGCCTCGTCAGTCTCCTGCTGCTGGGCCAATCTCTCGTCGGTCTCATGTCCGCTCTGGGGTACGGGGGCGGTATCGACGCCACACATCTCGCGAGCGCGGTCTTGCTGATCGCGCTGCCGGTCGTCTTCGTCCTGGTCGAATATGCGCATGGCCAGATGGCGTTGATCCTGCGGGTTCTGCGCCCCGGCCCGCTCGAATTCTGTCCTCGCCCACCGAGCCTCGCCAACCTCGTGCAGCGCTACACCGTTGGACGAAAAGGCTCTGGCAAAGGGAGAAATACAGCCCCGACACCCAATCCTGCGCAGCGCACGGCACTCGTCGCTGTCGCGATCACTACTGTTGTCCTGCTGGCGGCGACGTTCGCACTCAGCGGAAACAGAGCCGAAGTTCAAACCGCTGGCGTCCATCGACCGGCACAGCGCTGAACCCGCGTTACTGCGCTTCGGCGCAGCGTTTTCGAGAAGTGTAACCACAGGAGTAATGCGTAATGTTGCAAGTGAAAACGGGACTGCTCGTCGGCCTCATGTTGGTGACGATGGCCTTTCAAGCCATGGCTGCCGATCTCGACAAACGAAAGCGATCGACGGATTCCACTTATGGCCAGTACTACAATTGGAGCGGGCTCTACTACGGCGGTACGATCGGCAGTGGAGACGGCGGCGTCGCCGCCTCGGCGCATGTCGGCCACAATTGGATGATGCCGAGCCGCATTGTCTTCGGTGTCGAGGGCGAACTGGGCTTCATGGATACCGATCGCGGCTCTGCCGATCTCTTCGGGACGCTGCGGGGCCGGGCCGGCTATGCGTTCGGTCGCTTTTTACCTTATGTGACTGCCGGCTTGGCATTCGTCGATGGTGACAGAACATCCAGCTCGGGTTCCGTCGTCGGGTTCGGCGCAGAATATGCCTTCCAACCCGGCATCAGTGGTCGCATCGAATATCTCTCGATGGAGACGGGAACGGGCAGAGGCGACGATGTCGGCCTACTGCGCGCAGGCCTCAGCTTACGCTACTAACGACGTCCGATCATCGAATGATCCCGAGCCCCACGTCTGTCGCCCGTTCTCGAGCGGTGGCGTGGGGCTCAGTGTTTGGGCGACCGCGCTGGCAGCATTGCCGGCTTTGGGCTAAATATCCCGCAGCGAAAAACCGGAAGGAACCGCGCATGCAGGAACGCAATTTGGGCTCGTCTGGGCTGCTCGTGTCGGCCGTCGGCATTGGCTGCAACAACTTCGGGGGTCGCATCGACACCAAGGAGACTGGTCGCGTCATCGATAAAGCCATCGATCTGGGTATCACGCTGTTCGACACCGCCGATATCTACTCGAACCGAGGTGGTTCGGAGACCGCGATGGGAGAAGTGCTGAGTGGCGGCAAGCGCCAGAAAATCGTACTCGCGAGCAAGTTCGGCATGCAGATGGACGAAGCAGGCAAGCTCAAGGGCGGCTCGCGGCGCTACATCATGAGCGCAGTCGAAGGCAGTTTGAAGCGCTTGAAGACCGACTACATCGACCTCTACCAGATCCATCAACAAGACCCCCTCACGCCTCTCGAAGAGACGCTGCGCACGCTCGATGATCTCGTGCGGGTGGGCAAGGTGCGCTACATCGGTTGCTCGAACCACATGGGATGGCAGGTCGCTGAGGCGCAAGAGACCGCGCGGCGCTGCAACCTCAACGCGTTCGTGTCCTGCCAGGACGAGTACAGCTTGCTCGTGCGCGACATCGATCGCGAGCTGATGCCGGCCATGAGCCGCTACAAGATGGGTTTGCTGCCATTCTTCCCGCTCGCCTGTGGTTTGCTCACCGGCAAGTACGCGCGCAATGCCATGCCCCAGGGCGCGCGACTCACCGAGATGAAGCGCTATCAGGACAAGTACCTCAACGATCGCAACTGGCGCGCCATCGACGCGCTGACGGCGTTCGCCAAGGCGCGCGGGCACACCTTGCTCGAACTTGCCTTCTCGTGGTTGCTGGCGCGCCCCAACACCTCGAGCGTCATCGCAGGCGCAACGAGCCCCGAGCAAGTCGAGGCCAACGTCAAAGCTGCATCCTGGCAGCTCACCCCGGAGGATATGGCTGAGGTCGATCGCATTACGGCGATGTGATCATCGGTGTCAGACCCTTCGGGCTAGAACGAAACAGCCGACGCCTGCGCCGCTCATCGTTTCATATTCCAGGGGTCGCCGAAGGCCGTTGGGCCACTGACGCCGCCTCAGCCTCCCAGCCAGTCCTTCCCCCAACGGTCGTAGTCGGCGGCGCGTGTGACCTTCTTCATGAGGTCGGGTGAGGCGATGTTTTGCAAGTCACCTGGCTTGACGCCATCGCGTAGCGCCTTCAGCGTTGCATAAATGCCCTGCACGGCGGCGGCGAATTGCTGGTGGCCTTGCAGGGCGATGCGCACGCCTTTCGAGCTCAAATAGCCTTTATCGGCGAGGTCGCCCGGCGCATTGCCCAGGATCAGAGGCTTGCCGATGTTGGCCGCTGCAACGGCTTCCAGCTCGGCACGCGATTTGATGCCGACGAGGAAGATGGCATCGACGCCGGCTGCTGCATAAGCCTTGGCCCGCTTGATCGATTCGTCGATGCCGGCAATCTGCGGCGCGCTCGTGCGACCGGCAATGACGAGATCCGGATCGCAGCGACCCGCGAGTGCGGCTTTCATCTTGCCGACACCTTCGTCGATAGACAGCATGCGCTGCTTGTCGCCCAGGCCGTAGGGTTGCGGCAGGTCAGTATCCTCGATCGACAAACCTGAAACGCCAGCCGCCTCCAGTTCCTCGACGGTGCGCATGACCGAAAGCGCATTCCCGTAGCCGTGGTCGGCGTCGCACATCAGCGACAGGTCGGCCGCGCGCATGATGCGGTGCGCCTGTTCGGCAAACTCGCTCAACGTGAGCGTGATGAGGTCGGGCGAACCCAGCACCGTCAGAGAAGCGGTCGAGCCCGCGAACATGCCGACCTCAAAGCCCAGGTCCTGGGCGATGCGTCCCCCGATGGGATCGTGCACCGACGCGGGATGCACGCACTGCGCCCCATTGATAACCCCGCGAAACCGCTCACGGCGGCCGCTCCAGCGTGATGGCATGCGATCTATCCTGTCCAACGCCGGGACACATCCCCGACAATCCACGAAAACTTGTGATCCGCAGTGTCGGCGAACCCCGACCTGCCTCCGGTCCGGCGCCTACTCTGCGCCGGCCAACGGCGCTATGGCAAGGCGTGCGGCCAGGGCATTCAAGCGCGCTGAGACTTGTGGCGATAGGGGAATACCGTTTCCCGCGCGGTCGCGGCGGCGGATGGCCCGATCATCGCCGGGGAGACGGATGCGATCGAAACCGGGCAGACGCGCCGAGCGCCGCAATTCCTCGAGATGGCGTTGCGTCTCCGCCGCAAACTGCACGGGATCGAGAAAGCGCGCGATGTCGAGCGCTAGAATGAACTGGCCCGTGTTGGTGACTGTCGTGGTGTCGGCATTGAAGTCGACCACATCGGCGCCCATGGCTGCACTGTTCAGCGTTCCGGCGAGCAGGCCGAGAACCAGAGCCAGACCCGCCCCCTTGTAGTCTCCGATCGGCAACAGCACGCCATTGGCGCTGGCGGCGGCATCCGTCAGCGGCGCACCGGTGGTGCGATCGATCATCCAGCCTTCAGGCATGGCTCGGCCCGTCAGGGCGTAATTTTTCACCGTGCCGTATGAAACGACGGTCGTCGCCATGTCGATCACGACGGGATCGGCATCGGGGCCGAGGGGAACGGCGATGGCGATCGGATTGGTTCCGAGCAACAGGTCGGTTCCACCCCACGGGGCCATGTGGTTGGCGCTGGCGACAGCGGAGTAGATGCCGATCATGCCGGCGGCCATCGGCAGCGCGGCGTAGACCGACGCCGCACCCGCATGATTGGAGCC
>JANOKV010000079.1:0-5671 GCA_031419415.1 Hyphomicrobiales bacterium
TGCGGCCGCCACGGCGCCCACCCCTCCGTCGCAAGCGAAGACATCCATGAAGATTCAACAGGTGAAGAGCCCCGGCGGAATCGAAGCATGGCTGGTCGAGGAGCACAGCGTTCCCCTGCTCGCCATGCGCTTCGTCTTCGATGGCGGAAACTCGCAGGACCCGGCCGGAAAGGGTGGCGTCGCCAATTTCATCACCGCCATGCTCGACGAGGGCGCGGGCGAGATGACGGCCGAGCAGTTCCAGGAACGCGCGGAAGAACTCGCGGCCCGCATCAGTTTCGAAGACGGCCGCGACAGCTTCTACGGCAATTTTGAAACGCTGACGGTCAACCGTGATGCGTCGGTGGACCTGTTGCGGCTCGCCTTGAGCAAGCCGCGCTTCGACGTCGACGCCGTCGATCGCATCCGCCAGCAGTTGCTGGCGAGCCTCGCCTTCGCGGCCAAGAGCCCGGACAAGGTGGCCGCCAAGGCCTGGTCAGCGGCAGCCTTCCCCGATCATCCCTACGGACGCCCGTCCGACGGTACAGTCGAAAGCATAACCTCGATCACGCGTGATGATCTCGAGGCGTTTCGGCGTCGCGTTTTCGCCAAGGATACCCTGCGCGTGGTCGCCGTCGGCGACATCAATGCGAGCCAGCTCGCCGCCCTCCTCGACACGGTGTTCGGTGACCTTGCTCCAAAAGCTGAGCTTGTTCCTGTTGCCAAGACAGCGCCCAAGCCCGTTCGCAAACTCGAAGTCATCGAGATGGATGTGCCCCAGTCGGTCGTCCAATTCGGCATGGCCGGCGTCGACCGCAAAGACAACGATTTCATTCCCGCGTTCGTCTTGAACCAAGTGCTCGGCGGCGGTGGTTTTGCGTCGCGTCTCACCGAGGAAGTGCGCGAAAAGCGCGGACTTGCCTATTCCGTCTACAGCTATCTTCAACCTTACAAAAACGCTGCCATCTTCGGCGGTGGTGTGGCCACGAAGAACGAGGAAGTCGCGCGCGCAATCGACGTGATCCGCAGCGAACTCAAAAGGATGGCCGACGACGGCATGACCGCCCAGGAATTGGCCAACGCCAAAAGCTATCTTACCGGCTCGTTCGCGCTGCGCTTCGACACCAATTCCAAGATCGCCAGCCAGCTCATTTGGATGTTGCAGGAAGACATGGGCATCGATTACGTCGAGCGCCGTAACCCCCTTATCGAGGCCGTGACGCTGGACGACATCAAACGGGTCGCCAAGCGCATCTTGACGGTGGATGATCTCATCGTGACCGTCGCTGGGAAGCCCAAGGGCCTCGTCAGCGGCAACTGAGCCCAGGAACGGGCGGCCTCCAGCGCGCGTTGAAGGGCGACGTGCCGACAAACATGAGCACGCCGGGCAGGTGACATGGCTGGTTTTACCGATCTGACGCAGCCCGGAGATGACGGCCCGCTGTTTCGACAATCGATCGAGGGGTGCCTCGCCAGTCGCATCGGAGCCGGTGGCCTCGCTGCCGACGAAATGGCCGTGCTGCTCTCGGAGCTCGAAGGCCCCCTCGCCGACCTGCAGCGCGCGTATCGGGACGGCTCGCTGCCTCACTTGCGTGTGCCCGAAGGCGTCGACGATCTCGTCCAAGCCGAGGCCGCCATGGCCCGATTGTGCGAGGGCGCCAAGCTGGTCGTCTTTCTGGGTACGGGGGGCTCGAGCCTGGGCGGTGAAACGCTGGCGCAACTCTCGGGTTGGAATATTCCCGGTTCGGCCGGCCCTGGCCAAAAGTCACGCCCACGCACGCGGTTTTATTCCAACCTCGATGGCCACTCGTTGGCTGGCGCACTCGACACGCTCGATCTGGCGACGACGCGCTTCGTGATCACTTCGAAATCGGGCGGCACGCCCGAGACGCTGTCGCAGGCCGTGGCCGCAGTGGGCGCCGTGCGCCGCGCCGGCCTCGAAGCGGATGCACCGCGCCTCTTTCTGGCCCTGACCGACCCAGAGACCTCCGGCCGAAGCAATGGGCTGCGCGCGTTAGCAGACCGCTTCGGCATTCCCGTGCTCGACCATCCGCCGGGCGTTGGCGGCCGCTTTTCCTGCTTGACCATCGTAGGCCTGCTGCCGGCGATCGCGCGGGGGCTCGACGTGCATGCGGTGCGGCGCGGGGCTCACGCCGTCGTGCGCTCCCTCGTGGCGGCCCAAAGCCCCGCCGCGTTCGGACCTGCCATCGGCGCAGCCGTGGCCGTGGGGCTCGCGCGTCTGCGGGGCGTCCGCGTCAACGTCATGATGCCCTACGCCGACCGGCTGGCGCGATACGGGGCGTGGTACGTGCAGCTCTGGGCCGAAAGCCTGGGCAAGGGCGGCGCAGGCACCACGCCGATCGCCTGTCTGGGCCCCCTCGACCAACACAGTCAGTTGCAGCTCTTCATGGATGGGCCGGCCGAACACTATCTGACGGTCATTCGCACGGCGTCAGGCGGCCAGGGGCCGGTGCTCGACGCCGACCTCGCGATAACGGCCGGCATCGGGTTCATGGGCGACCGTTCGATCGGTGATCTGGTGGCGGCGCAATCGCACGCGGTGCCTGAGGCCCTGATGCGCGCGGGCCGACCGGTGCGGACAATCGACTTGGAACGACTTGACCCAGCCACGCTCGGTGCGCTGTTGATGGGGGGGATGATCGAGACGATTCTCGCCGCACGTCTATTCGGGGTCGATGCCTTCGACCAACCCGCCGTCGAACTCGCCAAGACGCTCACCCGCGAGCGCCTCTCGGCGACGGGCTGACGCAGCTGGCCCCGCCCACCCGTCTCGATCTCCTGTGCGCGCGATGCGCCGAGCGAGGAGTTCGACCGTGGCTATTCGCCAACTGCCCCCGCAGACCGTCAACCGCATCGCTGCGGGCGAGGTCATCGAGCGTCCGGCCAGCGTCGTCAAGGAGCTGGTGGAAAACGCGATCGATGCCGGCGCCACAGCCATCGACGTGGTGTGCGTCGGCGGCGGCCTCTCCCTCATTCGCATTACCGACGATGGCTCGGGCATGGGCCAGGCTGACATCGAACTGGCGGTGGAGCGGCACGCGACATCGAAGCTCGACGATGAAAACCTGACCGACATTCGTACTCTGGGCTTTCGCGGCGAGGCGCTGCCCTCGATCGGTTCGATCGCCACCTTGTCGATCCGCACGCGTGAGCGCTCCGCCGCCAGCGGCCTCGAAATCATCGTCGATCGCGGTGCGAAAAGCGGCGTGCGGCCCGCAGCCGTCAATGCCGGCACAAGCGTCGAAGTGCGCGACCTCTTCTCGGCGACGCCTGCGCGCTTGAAATTCATGCGGTCCGAGCGCGCGGAGAACATGGCCATTGGCGACACCGTGAAGCGCCTCGCCATGGCGCATCCGATGGTCGGGTTTTCGCTGACGACGGGGGAGCGGGCTGGCCTCGTGCTGCCCGCGCAAGCGCCCGGCGCCGATGGGCTCCTGCAACGGCTGGGTCGCATCATGGGACGCGAGTTCCTGGCCGACGCCTTGCCGCTCGATGGCGAGCGCGAGGGCATTCGTGTGTCGGGGTTTGCGGGCCTACCGACGCTCAATCGACCCGACAGCAGCATGCAGTTCCTGTTCGTCAACGGGCGTCCGGTTCGCGACCGTTTGCTGCTCGGTGCGGTGCGCGCTGCCTATGGCGACCTCGTGCCGAGGGGACGCCAACCCCTGCTGGCGCTGTTCGTGACGCTTGGACCCAGTGACGTCGACGTCAATGTGCATCCGACGAAAGCCGAGGTCCGCTTTCGCGATCCCGGTGCGGTGCGCAGCCTCGTCATCGGCGGCCTGCGGCACACGTTGGAGTCGGCTGGCCATCGCGCGTCGTCAATCGGCGGAATGCGCGCCGTCGAAGCATTGCAGCAGGGCGCGTCCGACACTGCGGGCCCACTCCACACCGCAGCCGCTAGCGCGCCGAATGGTGCGTCTTGGCGCCCTTCACGGCCCGCGATGCCGCGCGGCTTTGCAGAGACCATGCAGGCGCCGTTCGACCACCTCGGGGGGCCGAGCGCGATCACGTCGGTTGCGAATACCGCCCCTGGCACGACATCAGACGGCGCGACGACCTATCCGCTCGGCGCGGCGCGCGCGCAATTGCACAACACCTACATCGTCGCAGAGACAACGACCGGCATCATCCTCGTCGACCAGCATGCTGCCCACGAGCGAATCGTGCTCGAGCGCATGAAGGCGATGTTGGGAGCGGGCGGCGTCGCGCGCCAAGCGCTGCTCATTCCCGAGGTCGTCGAACTGACCGATGACGAAGCGGCCTTGCTGTGCGACTGGTCCCACGAGCTGGCCGAACTGGGTCTGGCGCTGGAAGCATTCGGGCCGGGGGCCGTCGTCGTGCGCGAGACGCCGGCAATGCTCGGGACGACCGATGTGGCGGGTCTCGTGCGGGATCTGGCCTCGGGGCTGCTGGCGCAGGGTGACATGCGCGCCCTCGAGGATCGCCTCGAAGCCGTGGCCTCGACGATGGCCTGTCACGGCAGCGTGCGCGCTGGACGCCGCCTGACGGCGACCGAAATGAACGCTTTGCTGCGTGAGATGGAGGCGACGCCCTTCTCCGGCCAATGCAATCACGGCCGCCCCACCTGGATCGCGTTGGCGCGCAGCGACATCGAGCGGCTGTTTGGGCGGACGTGAGGCGCGGCCCGCGCTACCGGGCTGCGTCCGCTGCGTGCTCGGACTGCCGCCCGCCTTCGACCCGCCGTGGCAGGGTGATGGCGACCAACACACCGATGAGATTGCCCCCTCCTGCAATCATGATGGCGGTGGTGTAGCCACCCGTTTCATCGAACAAGCGCGCTGCCAGCACCGGTAACGTCACGGCGGCGATGCACCACGCGATGTAGAGGCGGCTCGCGACGCGACCGAAGTCGCGCTTTTCCCAGTAGAGCCCGATGGCGGCGGCCGTCGCGCCGGAGATGATTCCGTAGCCCATGCCGATCATCGCCAAGGAGACGACCGCCATTTTCGGTCCCGGCCATGCGGTCAGCACGATTGTCCCGACCAAGGCCATCGCTTGTGCGCCAGCCATAACGTGAGGCACGGCGAACCGATCGGTGAGACCACCGCCGGTGAGACGCGCCGCCGCGATGGCGCCCGTGATACCGGTAGTGGCGAAAACGGCAAGCGCACCGGCTCCACCGTAAGCGGCTACGATGCCTGCCGCTTGACTGAGCACCAAAAGCCCAGAGGCCGCAGCGACGAAGAAAATTGCAAAAATCTTCCAAAAGACCACACGACGGCCGGCATCGGCGGCGGCGCCAGAGCCCAGAGCCGCACTTTGGGAGGCCTCGAGCCGCGCACCACTGAAAACGAACAGAGCAATCGCTATGAGGCCTGCCACCGCGAAGACCCCTCCAAGGCCACCGAGCGCCCACCGCACGCCCCAATGGTCGATGCCCCAATCGAGCAGCGGTGCGCCAATCATGGCGCCGGCGGGAAACAGGCTGACGATGTAGCCGTTGATGAGGCCCTGACGCCCGTGCACCAGCAGATTGACGACTTGCTGGCAGGTGGTGAAGGCCATACCGCTCGCCACGCCGAACATCACGCCGTACCCCAGAGCGAGTTGCAGGGTGCTGGTCGCCGTGGCCGCCAGCGCGATGCCGGCCAGGTTCACGATGGTGGCGAGGATCAAAATGGCCGTCGCCGAAAGCCGACCGAAGGCC
>JANOKV010000080.1:0-8856 GCA_031419415.1 Hyphomicrobiales bacterium
TGCGGGCGAAGTTTTCACCAATCGCCCAAGCAGACCCACCCGAGCGGTCGGCGCCACGGGCGGTCTCGCGGCGTAAACGGCCGGAATTTCATCGAACGCATTTGCTGAATGCATCAGCAACGCACCCGCATCGTCCGAGTCTGCTTCGAGCTTGGAGGGCTCTGGCTGGGCATACGCGCCGCGCTGCAGCTCTTCGGGCGCCGTGGGCTTAAACGACGGCCCGGTCCCACGCGGGCGCGCGGGGGGGGCACCTATGGATGCTCCGAGCGGCGACATCGGCTGCGGAGCTTCTTCGATGATCACGTCCCCCGGCGCTCGCCACAGTTCGCGACCAACAGATCTCGACATTGGCGCTCGAGCGACTGGTGGTATCGGCCCGTCGGCAGGCAGTGGCCATGACGCACTCTGCTCGGAGGCGCCCTCTCCGCGCATGTGCGGCATGACTGGCGGAAGCGGCGGCGGCGCGCCAATCCGGGAGGGTGAGCTCGGGAAAGTCGCCAAAGGCAGCGGCACCACGTTGGACGCCGGTGTTGGCGGCGGCGGCGATCGGTGGGTTGCCGCAGAGCCGGGTTGGACCTGCGGTTTGGATTGATGCATGCCCGATGCGACGATCGCGACCCGGATCCGGTTGCCCATGCTTTCTTCGAAGGTCGCGCCGACAATGACATTTGCGTCGGGGTCGATCTCCTGGCGCACGCGGCTCGCCGCTTCGTCGACTTCATAGAGGGTCATGTCGCGTCCCCCGATGATCGACAGCAAAAGCCCCTTGGCTCCTTTGAGGGTGACGTCGTCCAGGAGCGGATTGGCGATCGCTTCTTCGGCGGCACGCACCGCGCGCCGCTCGCCTTCGGCCTCACCCGTTCCCATCATCGCGCTGCCCATGCAGGTCATGACTGTGCGCACATCGGCGAAGTCGAGGTTGATGAGGCCTTCCTTGACGATCAGATCGACGATGCAGGCGATGCCGGCATAGAGCACCTGATCGGCAAGCACGAAAGCCTCGGCAAACGTGGTCTTCTCGCTGGCGATCCGAAACAGGTTCTGGTTGGGAATGACGATCAGGGTGTCGACGTATTTTCTCAGCTCCACGATCCCGGCCTCGGCGGCCCGCATACGGCGAGCGCCTTCGAACTGGAACGGCTTGGTGACGACGCCGACCGTCAGAATGCCGAGCTCTCGGGCGACCCGCGCGATCACACCCGCCGCGCCGGTCCCAGTGCCACCCCCCATGCCAGCCGCAATGAACACCATGTGCGATCCAGACACCTCGGCCCTGATATCGTCGAGGGCCTCCTCGGCCGCCGCCTCACCGATTTCGGGTCTGGAACCAGCGCCCAACCCCTCGGTCAAGTTCGCGCCCAATTGAATGCGTCGGTCCGCGCTCGAGGCCTGCAGCGCCTGCGCGTCCGTGTTGGCGGCAATGAACTCCACTCCGTCGAGCCCCGAGGCGATCATGTTGTTGATGGCGTTGCCGCCAGCGCCGCCGACACCGATCACCGTGATGCGTGGGGTCAAATCGGTCAGTTTCGGCAGTTCCAGTTTGATGCTCATGCGCGCCTCTGGTTCGCGGGATTTCGATCGATTGTCCGAGGTCTCGAATACGTTTTCAAAAGCTGTCCCTGAGCCATCGCTGCACGCGACCGAGGCGACCCGTGTCGTCGGTCCGCACCCGGAGGTGGTCGCTACCAGAGCCTGCATCGGAACGGCCAGCGGCAACGAGTCCGATCACCGTGGCGAACGCGGGGCTCGCCATGTTGCCGGGCATGCGCCCAATGGGACGAGGACGGCCGATGCGTGCCACGCCACCGAAACGTTGCATCCAGGCCCCCTCGAGCCCGATGAGCTGGCTCGTCCCTCCGGTCAGCACCACGGGGCCCGAACCGGACAGACGCGCCTGTCCCGCAAGCAATCGTTCCCCAATGAGATCGAACACTTGCTCGATGCGCGGACCGAGTAATGTGCGGATGTGCGCGCGCGACGTCTGCGCAACAGTGGGTTCGTCTTCCTGACCGATGACGGGATAAGAGATCAATTCGGCATCGTCGGAAGTCGCCCGTACGAGTGTCCCGTAAAGCGTTTTGATACGCTCGGCCTCGACGAGTGAGGTGGCGAGGCCTTTAGCCAAATCCGACGAAACGTGATTGCCGCCGACGGGAATTGCATCGACCTGCTCGAGGCGACCGTCCACGAAGCGAGCCAGACACGTCATCCCCGCCCCGATGTCGATCACCAGCGCACCCAAGCGGCGCTCTTCGAGCGTTGTTACGGCATAGGCACTGGCAACGGGCGTCGCCGTGAGGGCTCCGACCGTGACGTGGCAGCGCTCGATGATCGCCGCCACATTGCGCACGGGTCCTTCATCGGCCGTCACCGCGCCCAACTCGACGGCCAATTCGCGGGCCGCCATGCCAACGGGATTGCGCACGCCCGCCGTTTGATCGAGCTGCCAATCGGAATGGTCCACGTGCACGAGGGTGCGCCCGTCACGTTGCAGGTAGGCTTCTCCCCCCGCGAGAACACGATCGAGATCTTCGGGACGCACAATTCCCGATTGCACGGTCGCACGCGCAACAAATCGCGTCGATCGGATGCGGCCACAGCCCAGCGCCAGCGTCACGCGATCCAGCGCGACGCCTGCCATCCGCTCAGCCTGCCCAATGGCCGCGCGCACGGCCCTTTCCGCCTCTTCGGCATCGACGACCACTCCAGACTTCAGTCCGCGCGAGCGTTGATGGCCGATGCCGGCAAAAACCGGCCGCCCCTCTGAATCGAGAGTTGCGACGAGGCATGCAATTTTCGCCGTACCGATGTCGAGTGCGGCGATCAGACCGGCCTTGGCCGCGTTGCGACCCATTCTCGACACGAGATCGGCTCCTACATGTTGCGGGGGGAACGGCCAGACGGCTCGGATGGAGCCTCCGGTCCGGGAGTTTCGCTGCGAATGGCAACCAGGCTGTTGCCCCGCCTCAAATCGATAATCCTCGACCCTGTCGTTGCGGCGCCAGTCGCTTCGAGATCGGCGAGCTGTTGCAGGGCCGCATCCAAGCCATGTTCGGGCAGATGCACCTTGCTTCCGTCGGCGAGGTCCAGAGTCCAGCGCCTCTCGCCGATTCGCCGCGCGATATCCACCCGCGACCGGATGCCTGGATGGAGGGCAAGAGCATCGAACAAGACGAAAGCGGCCTCCGGTGCCCGGGCCCCGGTAATGCGTGGCAACTCCGGTTTGGCGGCAGCCGTCACCTGCGCCAACGACCGACCTGTCGCATCGACGAGGACATGCGTGTCGCCCGTGCGCCATACGGCGGTGGCGCGACGCTCAGTGACCTCGATGGTCAAGCCATTGGGCAGAACCCGCGTGATCCGCGCCGTATCGATCCAGGGCAGTGCCTCGATCCGGCGCCTGGCGTCGACGGCGTCGAAGCGGACGAGTGAGCCACTCCCTTCGGCCCGAAGTGCGGTGAACACGTCCGCATCGAGGGTGTAGATGTGGCCTGCGATGATAATTTCGTCGATGCCGAAGCCCAATGCCGCGAAGGCGCGGTCGGCAGCAAAACTCACGGTCGCGCCGAGCATCCGGCCATGGCGAACCGTATAGGCCGTCGCGCCGATCATGGCAGCACAGGCCAATACCGAGAGCGCCATCCCGAATCGCCGCGGTTGCGCGATAGGTGTGCCGAACCCGAGATCTGTGCCGTCCCGACGCAAAGGAATGACTCCCGGAGACCAATGGGCTCAGTGTCTTGCCGGTTTCCCGAACCGCGCATGCGGTCCCGGAATACAGCGCGAAGTGCTCGGCGAGACAGCCGGTCACCAATCGTCAACCTCGAGCAAACTGGTTAATTATTCCTTACGGTGAGAAGGCTTGTGTCCAGCCAAATCCCATCTCACCGATCGAGCGAGGCGTCCTCGACGAGCCATGCGACGAGCTGGCCGTAGGTCAATCCGGCATCGGCCGCGAGCTCGGGAACGAGCGAGGTTGGCGTCATCCCGGGCTGGGTATTGATCTCGAGAAACACGAGATCGTCATTCTCCTCGTCCCACCGAAAATCACAGCGCGACACGCCCCGACAACCCAATGCGTGATGGGCCGCAAGCGTATGGCGCTGAACCGCGTCGCAAACAGAGACAGGAATGTCAGCGGGCAGGATGTGTCGGGAACCGCCCGGGGCGTATTTGGCCTCATAATCGTAAAACGACAGGTGATCGGCAGCGACAATGTCGATGATGCGGGTCACCCGGTCGCCGATCACCCCGCAAGTCAACTCGCGGCCGGCCACGAACCGCTCGACCATGATGTGGCCGTCTCTGGTGACGGGAATTGTCCCGATTGTCTCGGGGGGACGATTGGAGCCGTCGCGCACGATCACCACACCGACGCTCGAGCCTTCGGCGATGGGCTTGGCGACGTACGGCGGCTCCAGTGCATGCACCGCAAGCGCCTCGGCCGGCGAGAGCACGCGGCTGGCCGCGATCGGCACACCGACGGCCCCCACGAGAATTTTCGTCTGCTCCTTGTGCATGGCGACGGAGGAGGCAAGCACGCCGGAATGCGTATAGGGGATGGCGAGAAGCTCGAGCAGGCCTTGCACGCAGCCATCTTCCCCCCACCGGCCATGCAAGGCATTGAAACAGACGTTGGGGCGCAGTGCGGTCAACGTCTGCGCGAGATTTCGGTCGACATCGATCCGCGTGACGCGAAATCCTTCCGCTTCGAGGGCATCGGCGCATCCCTTGCCTGACGACAGAGATACCTCGCGTTCTGCAGACCATCCCCCCATCAGCACGGCCACATGGGTCGATCGACGTTCGCCGGGATCAGTCATGCGACCGCCTCGATCGCCAGCGCGTCCCCGATAGGCCGCCCCACGTGAGGTTGGCCCACCCGGATGATTTCCCAATCGAGGCGCACACCCGTTGCGCTGGCGACGCGTGCCCGCACAGTCTCGCCCAGGCGTTCGATGTCTTCGCCCGTGGCGCCGACATCGTTAATCAGAAAATTGCAGTGCATCTCCGAGACTTTGGCGCCGCCGATCCGCAAGCCGCGACAGCCTGCGGCGTCGATCAATTTCCAGGCGCTATGGCCCGGTGGATTGCGGAACGTCGATCCCCCCGTGCGCTCCTTGATCGGCTGATGCTTTTCTCGATACGCCGCGACCTCGTCCATTTCCGCCAGGATCGCCCCCGTCTCACCCGGCACGCCTTGGAACAGCGCCTGTGTAAAAATCCAATCGTCGGGCAAGCTGCAATGGCGATAGGTGAACCCCATGTCCGCCAGCGACAGCTCGTGGAGGCGACCGTCTCGATCCACGGCGCGGGCTCCCACAAGAACATCCTTCGTCTCGCGGCCATGGGCGCCAGCATTCATCCGCAACGCGCCGCCGATGCCACCGGGAATGCCGCGATAAAACGCGAGTCCCGCGATGCCGGCGTCGGCTGCGGCGCGTGCGACTTTCACGTCGGGTAACGCAGCGCCGACGCGGAGATGATGCCCGTCCTCGATCGCGATGTCGGAAAATCCCCGCCCGAGCCGGATCACGACGCCCGCTACACCCGCATCCCGCACCAACAGGTTCGAACCCAACCCCATGACAAACACGGGGACGCTGCGCGGCAAATTCGCCAGCGCGTAAGCGAGGTCGGCCTCGTCAGCCGGCGTGAACAGAACGTCGGCTGGGCCTCCGACCCGGAACCACGTTACCTCGGCAAGACGCGCGCCCGCGACGAGTCGGCCACGCAAAGCCGGCAACAGCGCCGCGACCTCGACGTGGACGGCCTGGCTCACGAAACGCCTCCCGCGCGGCGCGGCGCCTCTGTCTCGGCCAGCCACTCGGGCAGTGCATGAGCCCACTCGGTCGAGTTTCCCGCACCCAAGCACAAGACCATGTCGCCGGGTCGTCCCAGCTTGCGGATCACCGGCGCCAGATCGAGAGGGCTCTCCACGGTCAACACATTGGCATGGCCGGCTTGGCGGATCCCATCGGCCAATGTCCGGTGCGAAATGCCCTCGATTGGTTTCTCGCCCGCCGAATAAAGTGGCGTGACGATCACCGCGTCGGCTTCGCGAAAGCAGGCGCTGAATTCGTGGAAAAGATCGCGCACGCGCGTATAGCGATGAGGCTCGCATACCGCGATGACGCGCCCGATCGTGCCTGCGCGCGCCGCTTGCAACACCGCTGCGATCTCGGTGGGATGATGCCCATAGTCGTCGAAAATCTCGATTCCATTCCAAAGCCCAGTCGGTTGAAAGCGACGCTTGACGCCCGTAAAACGCGCCAGCGATTCCCGGATGGCATCATCGCTCAAACCGGTCTCGGCGCAGACGGCAACGGCGGCCAGCGCATTGAGCGCGTTGTGGTGGCCTGGCACCGGCACGGACCATCCCTCGATGCGGCGTGCCCCGCCGGAGACGCGTGATCCGAAGGTTGCGTCGAAGATCGTGGTACGGCCCTCGATCCGTACGTCGTCGAGCCGCAGATCGGCATCCTCGGCAACGCCATAGGTGAGCAGTCGCCGTCCGTCGTGCCGCAGGGCCAAGCGCTCGATCATCGCACGAACCACGGGATCGTCGATGCACGCCACCGCGAGGCCATAAAACGGGATATTGCGCAAGAAGACTTCGTACTCGAGGTGCATGTTCTCCACCGACCCGAAATAGTCGAGGTGCTCGGGATCGATATTCGTGACAACGCCGATCTGTGTCGGGATCTTGATGAACGTCCCGTCGGACTCATCGGCCTCCACCACCATCCAGGGTCCTGCGCCCAACCGCGCGTTAGACCCCCAATCGTTGATGATACCGCCGGTGATCACGGTGGGCTCTAGCCCCGTATCCTTCAGAACATGTGCGATGAGCGATGTGGTCGTCGTCTTGCCGTGCGTGCCGGTGACGGAGATCGACGAATAGAGCCGCATCAACTCCGCCAAAATTTCGGCGCGCCGGATGATCGGCAGGCCTTTGGCGCGGGCGGCCTCGAGTTCGGGATTGCCGGGCTTCACCGCTGTCGAGATGACGACGTTGCGCGCGCCGACGAGATTGACCGCATCGTGACCCACGAACACCCGAATGCCTTTGGTGCGCAGGCGGTGCACGTTGGCGCTCTCTTTTTGGTCGCTACCTTGCACAGTGTAACCTTTGGCGCGCAGGATCTCGGCAATCGCGCTCATGCCGATCCCTCCGATACCCAGGATATGGAAAGCGCCGAGTTCACCGGGCATCTGCATCGACTGTGTCTCCTCGTGTCGGACTCCGGCGTCCCATGGCATGTTCCACGACATCGGCGAGCCGCTTCACGGCGTCGGGCCGACCTTGGCTTTTGGCGGCTGCGGCTGCGACTGCAAGCGTCTCTGGTTCACGCATCAATCGACCGATTTCGTCTGCCAGTCGCTCCGGCGTCAGGGTTTTCTGCTCGAAACACCACGACGCCCCTGATTCGGCGAGGCGAGTAGCGTTCTGCAACTGATCGTTGTCAAGCGCGTGTGGGAGCGGCACCAAAATCGACGGCCGACCCAAAACACCGAATTCGGCCACCGAGGACGCACCGGCACGACCAATGACGAGGTGAGCCCCGGCGAGGCGCTCGGGCAAATCTTTGAAGAAAGGCGCCAATGTCGCGGCAATCCCCGCGTTGGCATAGGCCGCCTCGACGCGCGCCAGATCTTCTTCGCGGCACTGCTGGACGAGCTGCACGCGGGACTTGAGGTTGGGTGGGAGAAGCGCCAGAGCCGGCGGCATGACGTCGGAGAAGTAGCGCGCGCCCTGGCTGCCACCGAAAACGACCAGACGAAAGGCGGCCGCCTCCGATGACGGGTCGTAGGGGCGCATCGCTTGATCGATGACGATCTGGCGCACCGGATTGCCGGTCAGTCGCGCTTTCGCCGCAGCCGCGCCGTCGAGAAATCGCGTCGTTTCGAACGAGGTGGCAATCGTCCTGACGTATTTCGCGAGAAGGCGGTTGGCTCGCCCGAGAACGGCATTCTGTTCGTGCAGCACCGTCGGGATACCCCGCATGCGCGCCGCAATCAGCGGTGGAAACGACGGGTAGCCGCCAAACCCGACGACAGCGGCGGGTGCGACGGCCGCAAGCACACGTCGAGCAACCAGGATGCCACGAACCAACGTCGCGGCTGTGCGCGCCAGTGCGATCGGCGAGCGACCCGAAAGCGTGGCCGACGGCACGGGATAAACCATGCGAGCGGGAAATCCCGTGCCGTAACGATCCCCGCGATGATCCGTCATGAGATCGACTGTGATGCCGCGACGGGCCAGCTCTTCGGCCAACGCGAAGGCCGGGAAGAGATGCCCCCCCGTGCCGCCCGCCGCCAACATCACGCTGTCCGTCGCCACTGCCCTATCGACCCTTCACACGTCACCGCGCCGCCATCAAACTATTGTCGGGATGTGGCAATTTCACGTGCGCGGCATCCGACCGCCGCCGCATGAGCGCGAGCAACAAGCCCGCGGCAATCGCCGTTCCCAGGCTCGACGATCCGCCCGCCGACACGAACGGGAGCGTCATGCCCTTGGCCGGGAGCAGGCCGACATTGACGCCCATATTGATCGCCGCCTGGACCACGATCAGCAACGACAATCCCATGACGGCCAGTCGCGTGAACGCATCGGGTTGCGTGCGCGACCGCGCAAAGGCTCTCACCAGAACGAACCCGTAGATCGCGACCAGTAACAGACATGCGACAGCGCCGAATTCCTCCGCAATCACCGCAAAGATGAAGTCCGTATGGGCGTCAGGCAAAACCGTCTTGATCGTGCCCTCGCCCGGACCACGTCCCAAGAGCCCACCTTCGTCGGGTGAAACCTATCAGATGGATCGCGCGTTACAGTCGTTCGCCGAAGGTGGG
>JANOKV010000081.1:0-2287 GCA_031419415.1 Hyphomicrobiales bacterium
GCGACCAGTAACAGACATGCGACAGCGCCGAATTCCTCCGCAATCACCGCAAAGATGAAGTCCGTATGGGCGTCAGGCAAAACCGTCTTGATCGTGCCCTCGCCCGGACCACGTCCCAAGAGCCCACCTTCGGCGAACGACTGTAACGCGCGATCCATCTGATAGGTTTCACCCGACGAAGGCATCACGAACCGTACGATCCTCTGGCGTGCATGGTCGAAAGTGAAAGCCGCCACGCCCAATATGCCGACGGCAGAAATACCGAAGGCGAAGGCCCGCTGCAACGATTGACCCGATAGGAAAAACAACGCGCCCCAGACAACCGACACCAACAACGCTTGACCCAGGTCTGGCTGCGCCAAGAGCAACCCGACCATCGCCACGTAAAACGCCACACCCATGATGAGGGCGGTCGATTCCCCGGATCGTCGTGCCTCGGCGAGCAGCCAGGCGCTCGCCACCACAAAGCCGGGCTTGGCCAGTTCGGAGGGTTGCAGCGAGACCCCGAAGAGGTTGATCCAGCGGCGGGCGCCGTTGATTTCGGCACCAACGACAAGGACGGCGATCATGCCGCCGATCGCCAGAAGCATGAGCCCCAGCGCCAGCCGACGAACGTGCCGCGGCCCGAGCAAGGAGACGACGAGCATCACGATGCCACTCACCGATGCAAAAACGATGTGCCGCTCGACAAAATGGAATGCGGGAAGTCCTTTTTTGACCGCAATGGCCGGACTCGCGGCAAGCGACATGATGAGGCCGGCCCCAATCAACATCAGCAAGCTGACGAGCAGCCGTCGATCGATCGTGAACCACCACTCGGCAATCAGGCTGTCGTCTGTCCTGGTAAATCTCATGATCGCGGCGTCTCGGGCGGGACGCTCACACCTGGCAGCGCCCGAGCCAAGGCGCGAAACTGATCGCCGCGGTGTTCGAAGCTCTTGAATTGATCATAGCTGGCGCACGCCGGCGAGAGCAGGACGACGGGCTCGTCCGCCGTCGAGGACTTGGCGTCCTCCGCGGCACGCGACAAGGCCACGTCGAGTGTGCCGCATCGCTCGAAGGGCACATGCCCGGTCAACGTATCCGCAAACGCATCACTCGCCTGGCCGATCAGGTAGGCTTTGGCGACCCGTCCGAAAAGGGGAGCGAGGGTCCCGATGCCCCCCTCTTTCGGTTTGCCGCCCAGGATCCAGTAGATGCCGCCGCCCCACGACGACAGCGCCTTTTCCGTCGATTCGGCATTCGTGGCTTTGGAATCGTTGATGAACACCACCCGGCCAGCACGGCCCACCTGCTCCATGCGATGCGGAAGGCCCGGATAAGTTTTCAGCTCACGATCGATCGCGTCGCGCGGTATCGACAGCCCTTCGCATAGGATGAGCGCCGCCGCCGCGTTTTCACCGTTGTGCGCCCCACGCAGGGTATCGATACCCGCTATTTCGACAAGGACTTCGCTCATGCATACCCCTCCGCCGACGGGCGTACGTCTGAAAAGTTTGCCCTCTTCGAAATAAGTCACGCCGGCAATCGAACTGGGCTGACGCGTGAAGGCTCGCACCGGCTGCTTGTCCTGAATGAGGCGATGATAAAGTGGCGCGCAGAGGTCGTCGGCAACTTCGCCATCGCCATCGAGACCGATAACCGCGAGTTGCGAGGCCAGAATCAAGCGCTCTTTGATGTTTCGGTAATTGCGCATCGCTGCCTCGGCATCGTCGCCAGGACCATGCCGGTCGAGGTGATCGGGCGTGATGTTCAGCAGCGCGCCGAGCGTCGGCGCCAAGCTCGGTGTCAGATCGATTTGGAACGACGACATCTCGATGACGTGGATGCGGTCCAACGTCGGCGGGTCCAGCGTGAGGATGGCCCGACCGATGTTGCCACCCATCTGCACATCGCGTCCCGCACTCCGCAGAATGTGGGCAACGAGCGCGGTCGTCGTCGATTTGCCGTTGGTGCCGGTGATGGCCACAAACGGGCTCGCAGGACACCTCGCAGCCCGTTCACGGCAAAATAATTCGATATCACCGATGACTTCGACGCCTGCCGCGCGGGCTTTGCGAACCACCCAGTGCGGGTCGGGATGCGTCAGGGGCACTCCGGGCGCCAGAACGAGTGACGTGAATGTCGACCAGTCGGCGCTCGCGAGGTCGACGAGGGCCACACCGGCTCCGGCTGCGGCCTCGCGGGAGGCGGCGCCATCATCCCAGGCAGCCACGTCCGCACCGCCAGCGATGAGCGCCTGCGCTGTCGCAGTCCCAGAGGCGCCAAGGCCGAACACGGCGACCCG
>JANOKV010000082.1:0-2106 GCA_031419415.1 Hyphomicrobiales bacterium
GTCGGACTATGACAAGGAGAAGCTGCAAGAACGTCTGGCCAAGTTGGCGGGCGGCGTTGCGGTGATCAAGGTCGGCGGCGCCACCGAGATCGAAGTCAAGGAGCGCAAGGACCGCGTCGACGACGCGCTCAATGCGACCCGGGCCGCCGTCGAAGAAGGCATCGTTGCCGGTGGCGGCGTCGCCCTCCTCAAGGCCACCAGCGCCATCACCGTCAAGGGTGACAACGAGGACCAGGACGCCGGCATCCAGATCATTCGCAAGGCGCTGCAAGCACCGATCCGCCAGATCGCCGAGAACGCAGGCGTCGAAGGTTCGATCGTCGTCGGTAAGGTGCTCGACGCCCGTGGCGTCACCTTCGGCTACGACGCTCAGGCCGACGAGTACGGCGACATGATCGAGAAGGGCATCATCGACCCGGCCAAGGTCGTGCGCACGGCGCTGCAGGATGCGGCTTCGATCGCGGGCCTGCTCATCACCACGGAAGCCGGCGTCGCCGAAGCGGCGAAGAAGAAAGACTCCCATGCCGGCCACGACCACGGCGGCGGCATGGGCGGAATGGGCGGCATGATGTAAGCCGACTGCGCCCTGAATTGACGGCCATCGCGGGGGCTGCACCAGAACTCTGGTGCGGCCCTTTTTTCATGATCGCGCACCTGTACGCGGCTCGGTTCCGCTGGACACGTCGCGCGTCGCGTCGATTGGTTCGGGTGGCGGCCCACTCATCTATTGACGCGGGCCAGCGCACGGTGTTGCCTCGCCCCACAGCCATTGGAGACGCGCGCCATGTCCGATCTGCCCAAACACGTCGATATCCACGAAGAAGGCCCCCGTGAAGGCTTCCAGATCGAGCCCGGCCCGATTTCGACCGCCGACAAGATTCGCCTGATCGAGGCTCTGGCCGAAACGGGCCTGCACCACATTCAAGTGTGCTCGTTCGTCAACACGCGGCTGGTGCCGGGCTGGGCCGATGCCGAAGCCGTCGTCGCCGGATTCAAAGCGAAGCCCGACGTGGACTACACCGCGCTGTGGTTCAACGCCAACGGCCTCGAGCGCGCTCTGGCGTTCGCCGACAAGCTCACCCTGTCGGGCTCGATCTCGCTGACGGCCTCGGAGGGCTTCACCAAGAAGAACCTCAACCGCACGCACGCTGAAAACCTCGCCGCCATGCGCAAGCAGACCGCGCTGCATATCGAGAAGGGCGTGGCCGTCAAACGCATCGGCATCATGGCCGCGTTTGGCTGCAACTATCAGGGCGACATCAGCGCGGCCCAGGTGATCAGCACCCTCGAGGATGGGCTCGCCATCGCCAACGAGGCCGGCGCCAAGATCGAGGTATTCTCGCTCGCCGATACGATGGGCTGGGCGATGCCCCATCGCATCGAACGCGTGCTGGGCGAGGTGCGCGCCAAGTGGCCCGACATGAAACTCGCTCTCCACCTGCACGACACGCGCGGCATCGCCATCGCCAACGCCCATGTGGCGATGAAAATGGGCGTGGCGCAATTCGACACCACCGTCGGTGGATTGGGCGGTTGCCCATTTGCAGGCCAAAAGGGCGCGGCGGGCAACATCTGCACCGAAGAACTGGTGCTGCTGTGCAACGAGATGGGCATCCACACCGGCGTCGATCTCGATCAACTCATCGAAGTCGGCCGCATGGCCGAGTCGATCGTCGCCCACCAACTCCCCAGCGAACTCATCCACGCCGGCAGCCTCGACGCCTTCCGACAGAAGGCGGCGTGAAAAGGGGGAATGGACGAGCCATGGACGGAATGACAACTCGGTGGGGTTTTTTTCCAGCAATTGGGAATACCGCTCATGACGACACAACAAGATGACATCCTCGATCTGATCGCGCGCTTACCACTCGAGCAGCGCCGGGAACTGTTGGACCGCATTTACGACTCTGAATTGCTCGGGCGACAGTCGATGGGAGTGTTGCCGCCCGAGATGGAAGCTGACCTCAGAGAAAGCATCGCCGAAGCAAATCGCGGCGACGTTCTTCCCGCCGACGAGGTCTTTTCCGAGATCGCCCAGAAATATGGCCTCACACGCGCATGAGAGTGGTGTTCACGCGTCGTGCTCGCTCCAACCTCGATGAACGC
>JANOKV010000083.1:0-9181 GCA_031419415.1 Hyphomicrobiales bacterium
TGGGTCTGCGAGGCTCTGTCACCCTCGACGGAAAAATATGACAGAGGACCAAAGCGGCTCATTTATGCGCTCTATGACGTCGAATTTCTCTGGCAGCTCGACCCGCGCGTCAAATGTCTCGAAACGTTTCGGCGCGCCGACGAGTCCTGGCTCGTCACCGGCATCTTCTTCGACGAGGAAGAAGTGAAAGCGCCACCCTTCGATAGCGTTCCGTTCCAACTGGGCCTCCTGTGGCCCTTCGATCCCCCCACCGTGCCGACAACCTGACGAGCGACACATGCCCACTCAAATTCTCATGCCCGCGTTGTCGCCGACCATGGAGGACGGCAAGCTGGCCAAATGGTTGGTCGAGGTTGGTACGCGCATTAAGCCGGGCGACATTATCGCCGAGATCGAAACCGACAAGGCGACCATGGAAGTCGAGGCGGTGGACGAGGGCGTGGTGTCGGAGCTGCTGATCGAAGCCGGCACCGAGCACGTCAAAGTCAACACACCGATCGCTGTGCTCCAGGCCGAGGGCGAGGTGGCCCGCCCCAACAGTGGCGCCCCGGCCGCCAAGCCTGCGGCTCCGGTGGCAACCGCCGTAGCCAGCCCGAAACCAAAAAGCGCCGCCGTCGAAGCGTCGGCAGCGACCCCGCGCGCACCGTCGGCATCGGCCCAGAGCACCGAAGTTGGCGCTGGAACCGAAACCACCTCGCTCACGATGCGCGAAGCGCTGCGCGATGCGATGGCCGAAGAGATGCGGCGCGACCCGGATGTGTTTCTAATGGGCGAAGAGGTTGCTCAGTATCAGGGCGCCTACAAGATCAGCCAGGGGTTATTGGATGAATTCGGCCCCAAGCGCGTCATCGATACGCCGATCACCGAGCAAGGGTTTGCCGGCATCGGCGTCGGTGCGGCGATGACGGGCCTCAAACCGATCGTCGAATTCATGACCTGGAACTTCGCCATGCAGGCGATCGACCAAATCATCAACTCGGCCGCAAAGACGCTCTACATGTCCGGCGGCCAGATGGGTTCGCCAATCGTCTTCCGGGGGCCGAACGGCCCGGCCGCGCGAGTGGCGGCACAGCACAGCCAGGATTTCTCCTCTTGGTATGCGCATGTGCCGGGCCTCAAAGTCGTTGCGCCGTCCACTGCGGCGGACGCCAAAGGCCTGCTCAAGTCGGCGATCCGCGATCCAAATCCGGTTCTCGTTCTGGAAAACGAACTTCTTTACGGCATCTCTGGTCCCGTGCCCAAAAACGACGACTGGCTGGTGCCGATCGGTAAGGCGCGGATTGCCCGTCCGGGTCGCGATGTCACCATCGTATCCTGGTCGCGCGGCATGCAGTATGCGCTGGCAGCCGCCGAAACGCTCGCAGCCGAAGGCATCGAGGCGGAGGTGATCGATCTGCGCACACTGCGGCCGATCGATTGGGAAACCGTGATCGGCTCGATCAAACGCACCAATCGCGTGGTCACGGTCGAAGAGTCGTGGCCCGTCTGCTCGATCGGCTCGGAGATATGCGCCCAGGCCGCGATCCAGGCGTTCGATTATCTGGACGCCCCGCCGACCAAAGTCTGCGGCGCCGATGTCCCGATGCCCTACGCGGCTAATTTGGAGAAACTGGCGTTGCCGACGGCCGACCAAGTGGTGCAAGCGGTGAAGGCGGTGTGTTACGCCTGAGGCAGACGGACGCGCACCGGCCGAGCACGATGGAGGAGGACGATGCAGGACATTGCCGAGCGTCGCGCAACATACGCGGACCTCGAGGCTGTGCCGCCCCATCTGGTGGCGGAAATTCTCGATGGCGGGCTCGTGACCCATCCGCGGCCCGTGCCACGGCACGCGTTGATAAGTCCGGTTTTGCTGGACGAGCTTGTCGGGCCTTACCAAAAGGGCCGAACCGGGCCGGGCGGCTGGGTGTTCATGAATGAACCCGAACTGCACCTGGGCGAGCACGTCGTTGTTCCCGATTTGGCGGCATGGCGGCGCGAACGCCTGCCCGAGTTGCCCGAAACGGCTTGGATCGAAACCTCACCGGATTGGGTGTGTGAGATTCTCTCGCCATCGACCGAGAAGGTCGACCGCTGCCAAAAGCGGCGAATCTATGGGGAGTTCGGCGTCGCCCACCTCTGGCTCGTCGATCCCCGCGCGCGAATGCTGGAGACGTTCGAACTCGTTGGGGCGCACTGGCAGGTAGGGCCTACGTTCAGCGATGCTGCGAAAGTTTGCTCGCCACCGTTCGCCGAGCACAGCTTTTCTCTGGGCTTGCTCTGGCCGTTCGACACGATGCCGACGCCCGAGGGTTGAGCAACATGCGCCGCCGCCTGACCCCGACCGCCTCACGCCCGACAAACACCACGCGTCGCACGATGGGCGATACGGCGGCCGTGCTCGTGCGCGCTGGCGACAAGGTGTTGGGGGCGATCGCGCGCCTCTCGGGCGGTGATGTCGGGGATGGCATGTCGGGCGCGTTTGCGCATCGCCCGCCGTTCGTCGACTATGCCGACCTCTTCCAGAGATTGCACAAGGCCAACGCTGCCAATGAGCCCACCGATGAGGTCCGCGCCGAAATCGAGGCGGCCGGCATCGAGGTCTGGCATAGCGTGCACGACATGCGCCTCGACCGTCCCGGGTCGATTTCGATCGCGGGTGGCGAAGTGCATTTCCGGCCAAACGACGCCTTCGTAATGTTGCGCACGGGAGGATTATGATGCGCCCCGATCGCCGCCCGATCCATGGTATTCAATCTTCGATGGACGCTTCGCATTAGGATCCGAAATCAACCGGGACGGCCTTACTGCCTCCAGCCCGCACGCACGAGAGAGCCCCGATGCCGACCGAAATTCTCATGCCCGCACTGTCTCCCACAATGGAGGACGGCAAGCTCGCGAAGTGGCTCGTCGACGTGGGCACGCGCATCAAGGCGGGCGATGTGATCGCCGAGATCGAAACCGACAAGGCGACCATGGAAGTGGAAGCGGTCGACGACGGCATCGTGGCGGAGCTGCTGGTCGCCGCCGGGACGGAAAAAGTGAAGGTCAATACGCCGATCGCCGTGTTGCGCGACGAGGGGGAGGCCGTGGCGGCGTCCGCACCGCCCCGCGCGTCTGCGCCGACCGCGCCCGTTCAACCTGTTGCTCCTGCGGACGCGCGTGCGCAGCCAAAACCCGCACCGGTATCGACCGCGCCGACGGCGCCTGCCTCCAAACCAGCCGCGCCGGCCGCGCCCGCTCCGGCAGCAAACGGCCATGCTGCTGCGCGGGTCTTCGCGTCCCCCCTCGCTCGACGGCTCGCCAAGGATGCCGGGCTCGACATTGCGGCGTTGACGGGCAGCGGACCACACGGGCGCATCGTGCAGCGGGATATCGAGACCGCCCGGCGCGAAGGCGCGCCCGCCAAACAGGCGTCTGGTCCAGCCGTCGCCGCGACGGGCAATGCGGTCACCGTGCAGACGAAGGGTCCAGCCCAAACAGCGGCGGCAATTCCAAGCATGGCCGACGACAAGGTGTTGGCGCTTTACGACAAGGGCGCCTACGAGGTCGTGCCCCACGACGGCATGCGCCGCATCATCGCGCAGCGGTTGACGCAATCCAAGCAGACGGTGCCGCACTTCTATATGACCGTCGATTGCCGGCTGGACACGCTGCTCTCTTCGCGCGAACGGATCAACGGGGCTGCCCCCAAAGACGGCCCGCGCGCCTACAAACTCTCAGTCAACGACTTCGTCATCAAAGCTCTGGCGCTCGCGCTCCAGCACGTCCCGGCCGCCAACGCGACATGGACCGAAGCCGGCATGCTGCGGCATCGCCACTCCGACGTGGGTGTGGCCGTGGCGGTCGAGGGCGGTCTCTTCACACCCGTCATTCGCCACGCCGAACTGAAGACGCTCGGTGAAATCTCCAACGAGATGAAAGATTTGGCTGAGCGCGCGCGTAAACGCCGTCTCGCGCCGCACGAATATCAGGGCGGCACGACTTCGATCTCGAACCTGGGCATGTTCGGCATCAAGCATTTCGATGCGGTGATCAATCCACCCCATGCCACCATTTTGGCCGTCGGGGCGGGCGAGAAGCGCCCCGTCGTCGTGGGGGATACGTTGCAGGTGGCGACGGTGATGAGTTGCACGTTATCGTGCGATCACCGCGTGGTCGATGGCGCGATTGGCGCCGAGCTGCTCAACGCGTTCAAGACATTGATCGAAGATCCCATTCGCATGCTCGTTTGACGCAGGAAGTGTGGCCGGCAGGCAACGATTATAATCGTTTCGACGGTCGATCGCTGGCGTTGAGCAAACACCTGGGGCTAACTGCCCCCTGGCCCTTGTCGCTGGGGTTGAGCGAGGTCTAAGAGCGAACTGATCGGGGGACAGACGCGTCCGACTTCGAGGAAATCGAGGGATTTTCGCCATGATTAAGAAATTCGCCACACCATTTGCGCTGACCGCCACCTTGCTGTTGGGCGCTTGCTCATCGACGGACGGTCTCTTCGGAATGACGGACACGCCGACGACCACGGCGGCTCTGCCGGAGAAGCCGAGGGCTAATCCGGCCTGCGCGCCACTCGCCGCCAAGATTACGGAATTGCGCAAGGAAGGCGCTGTCGAGCGCGTCGCGCAAGCCTCTCATGGCAAGGGCGAGTCCGTAAACGTGAAGCGCGCATCGCTTGCCAAAGTGACTGAGCTCGACCGGGCCAATGCCGAATTCCAGACCAAGTGCTCAACGGTCGTCATCGCGCCTAGCGCAACGACGGTCGCTGCCGCGACACCCGCTGCTGCTGCGCCTGCAGCCGCAAAAGCGGCCCCCGCAGCGAAGGCAGCCAAGCAGTAAATCGGCGCGTTCGCGTTGCGCCCACATGGTGCTCGTGCCGGGGCGTTGATGCATTTTTGTCGTTGTGGAACCCTGGATCGCGTCGATCGATGCGTTCGGGGTTTCTGACCGAGTCGGTTGTGCTGTATGACCTTCGACGTTCACGGCCGGTCGGTGAGCAATGCTTGCCGGTTATGTTCGATGATCGGTGCGGTCGAAGCGGAAGGAGATCGACGATGGGTTCTGCGAGACCGAACGCGCGCGTGCAAATCGCGATCGCCTTGGCGGCAGTAGTCGGCTTGGCTGGGTGCGCGGCGCAAAGTGCACCGGGCGGTGATCCAGGCGCCCGGCCGCTGCCACCTGGCCACTCCTGCCAGTCGCTGCGGGCGGATTTGAACAAAATGGATTCGCGCGGCGTGCCCGCCAAGGTGGAAGCCGTCAGCGCCGGCCGCAAAGTCTCGGCCCAGGACAAATCGGACGTCGATCGCTACAACGAGCTGCTGAACTATTATCTCGGCGGCCGCTGCCACGTCTGACGCCGCCGTCACGCCCGCACACGACGATTGACCATTCTGGAACCCGGCACCGCGCCGGGTTCTGTCGTTTCCGTTATTGGTTTTCTCGATCATTCGGGCCATTCTGCTAGTCTCTTTCCAATGATCCATCTGTCGTGACGCCATTCTGGCAACGAACCTCGAGAGGGCACGTACTCATGTCCGACACCGCCTTCGACCTGATCGTCATCGGCGCTGGCCCCGGAGGCTATGTCGCAGCAATTCGAGCGGCGCAACTCGGTCTCAAGACGGCCGTGATCGAGCGCGAGCACCTGGGCGGCATCTGCTTGAACTGGGGCTGTATCCCGACGAAGGCGCTGCTGCGGTCGGCCGAGGTGTTCCACCAGGCTACGCATGCCAAGGACTACGGACTGGTGCTCGAGGGCCGGATCACGGCCGATACGAGCGCGGTGGTGAAACGCTCGCGCGGTGTAGCCGCGCAGCTGAACGGCGGCATCGGCTTTCTGTTGCGCAAGAACAAGGTACCCGTGATCTGGGGCGAGGCGATCATCGACCGCGCGCCGTCGGCCGACGGGGCGCAACCGGGCGCGATTACGGTGCGCGCCACGACCAAGTCACCGATGCAGCCGCAGGCACCGCCGCCCAAGGGGACGCTCGCTGCTGGCGCCTATACGGCCAAACACATCATTGTCGCAACGGGAGCGCGGCCGCGTGTGCTCCCCGGCCTCGAGCCCGACGGAAAATTGGTGTGGACCTACTTCGAGGCGATGGTGCCGAAGGCCATTCCGAAGTCCCTGCTGGTCGTGGGCTCCGGGGCCATCGGCATCGAGTTCGCCTCGTTCTATCGCACGATGGGCGCCGAGGTGACGGTCGTCGAATTGCTACCGCAGATCCTTCCCGTCGAGGATCACGAGATCGCCGCGCACGCGCGCAAACGCTTCGAAAAGCAGGGCATGCGCATCCTGACCGGCGCGAAGG
The DNA here is from genome assembly GCA_031419415.1 of Hyphomicrobiales bacterium. Taxonomy (GTDB): domain Bacteria; phylum Pseudomonadota; class Alphaproteobacteria; order Rhizobiales; family Hyphomicrobiaceae. Next base: position 6,288 of record JANOKV010000083.1, read on the forward strand.
TGGTCAGCCTCGATCGCAAAAGCGATAGCGTCACCGCCACCATCGAGGACGACAAAGGCCTGCGCACGCGCACCGACTTCGACCGTGTCATTTCGGCCGTCGGCGTCGTCGGCAACATCGAGAACTTAGGGCTCGAGAAACTGGGCGTTCGGCTCGAACGCGGCGTCATCGCTACGGATGGACTGGGCCGCACCAACGTGGCTGGCATTTACGCCATCGGCGATGTGGCGGGCGCACCCATGCTCGCGCACAAGGCCGAGCACGAAGGCGTTCTTTGCGTCGAGACGATCAAAGGTCTGGCCACGCACGCCATGGACAAAGCGAAAATTCCTGGCTGCACCTACTGCCATCCGCAGATTGCCAGCGTCGGCATGACCGAGGCCAAAGCGAAAGAGCAGGGCCACACGGTGCGCATCGGACGCTTTCCCTTCCAAGGGAACGGCAAAGCGATTGCGTTGGGTGAACCCGAAGGCCTCGTCAAAACCATCTTCGATGCCAAGACCGGCCAACTTCTGGGCGCGCATCTCGTCGGCGCGGAAGTAACCGAACTGGTGCAAGGCTTCGTCGTCGCCATGACGCTGGAGACGACGGAAGAAGAGTTGATGCACACGGTCTTCCCGCATCCGACGCTCTCCGAGACCATGCACGAGGCCGTGCTGGATGCCTACGGTCGCGTCATCCACATGTGATCGCAACACTGTGCGGCGCTGGGTCCCGCGAATAAATCGCAGGATGAAAAAATTCCCTTTGGCGACCCGCTGTTTAGAACCGCAACCGATGGACGCGGATGACTTGAGGCAGCGCCGTCACTTGTGCGATCACCTCATCCGATACGGGCTCGTCGACGGAAACGAGACAGATCGCGTCGCCGCCGGGCTTGTCGCGACCCAGATTGAGTGTTGCGATATTGACGCCGGCTTCGCCCATCACGCCCCCGAACTTACCGATGAACCCCGGCTTGTCCGAATTGCGCACGAACAACATTTCGGGCGTGACCTCGAACTCCATGTTGATGTCTCGCACCTGGATGAAACGGGGACGCCCATCTGAAAATACCGTACCGGCGACCGAACGCTCGAGGGTGTCGGTGCGCACGGTGAGCTTAACGTAGTTTTCGTAGGCGCCGTCGTGGCCGCGCGTGGTGATGGCGATCTTGACGCCACGTTGCTCGGCCAGCGGGACGGCCGAAACCATGTTGACGCCTTCGCCCATGTGCCACTTGAGAACGCTCGCCACAGCCGCCGCCGTGATCGGTTTCACATTCAGCTCGGCCACGCCACCGCAGTATTCGATCGTGATCCCCTTGATCGAGGATTCCGTGAGCTGGCCCGCAAAACTGCCGAGCTGCTCGGCGAGCTTGACGAACGGGCGCAGGCGTGGGGCTTCTTCGGCGGAGATCGAGGGGAAATTGACGGCGTTGGTAATGGCGCCTTTCAGCAGATAAGCCGACATTTGTTCGGCGATTTGCAGGGCGACGTTCTCCTGGGCTTCACTGGTGGCTGCGCCCAAGTGCGGCGTGCAGATGAGGTTGGGCCGCCCGAACAACGGGTTCGATTTCGCCGGTTCCTCTTCGAACACATCGAGCGCGGCGCCTGCGACGTGGCCAGAGTCGAGAGCGGCCAGCAAGGCTGCCTCATCGACGAGACCACCCCGCGCGCAGTTGATGATGCGCACACCCTTTTTCGTGCGCGCGAGTGCGGCTGCGCCGATGATGTTCTTGGTGCGCTCCGTCAGCGGCGTGTGCAGCGAGATGAAATCGGCACGCATGAGCAGGTCCGCGAGCTCCACCTTCTCCACGCCGATTTCCACAGCACGCTCCGCCGACAAGAACGGATCGAACGCGATCACCTTCATCTTGAGGCCGATGCCACGGTCGGCCACGATCGAACCGATATTGCCGCAGCCGATGACGCCCAGCGTCTTGGCCGCCAATTCGACGCCTAAGAAGCGCGACTTTTCCCACTTGCCGCTCTGCGTCGAGCGGTCCGCTTCGGGAATTTGGCGTGCGAGCGCCATCATCATGGCAATGGCGTGCTCTGCCGTCGTGATGGAGTTTCCGAACGGCGTGTTCATGACGATCACGCCTTTGGCGGTCGCGGCGCGAATGTCGACGTTATCGACACCGATGCCAGCCCGGCCGATCACCTTGAGCCGCCCCGCTTTGGCGAGCAGCTTGTCGCTCACCTTGGTGGCTGAACGAATGGCGAGCCCATCGAATTCGCCAATCAGCTTTTCTAGGCGCTCTTTGTCGCGACCCAGCGTCGGCTCGAACGACACGTCGATGCCGTTACCCTTGAAGATTTCGACGGCGGCCGGCGAGAGTTCGTCGGAGATCAGAACTTTGGGTTGCATGATAGGCCTCGTTTGCGGTCGATTGCGCTGGCCGCCGCTCATGCGCCACGGAAGGCGCACGATGGGGTCACAGCAGGGGATGCAGAATTAGGTGCGGTCTCAGGCTGCTTTGGTGAGCGCTGATTTCTCGACCGCGTAGGCCCAGTCGAGCCACGGCGTCAGCGCTTCGAGATCGGCTCGATCGATCGTCGCGCCGGCCCAAATTCGGAAACTAGGCGGGGCATCGCGATGGTTGGCGATGTCGAAAGCGACGCCATCTTTCTCGAGCCGACCGGCAATCGATTTGACGAAGGCGACCTGAGCATCTTCGGACAACGCCGCCAGTGCGGGATCGGCGAGCCGCAGACAAACGCTGGTGTTGGAGCGGGTCGCTGGATCAGCCGCCAAATTCGTCAGCCACCCCGACCGCGCCACCCAGTCGAAGAGCACGCCGGCATTGGCGTCGGCGCGCGCCCTGAGCCCCTCGAGCCCGCCGACGCTTTCGGCCCAGGCGAGCGTGTCGAGATAATCTTCCACGCACAGCATCGAGGGCGTGTTGATCG
>JANOKV010000084.1:0-5639 GCA_031419415.1 Hyphomicrobiales bacterium
CAGGCGCGGGGGCGGCAGGTCACCCCGCCATCGTCAGGCCGCCCGAGACCGAGATCACTTGGCCCGTGATATAGGCGGCATCGTCGCTGGCGAGAAAGGCGATGACGCCGGGCAGATCATCGGGTTGGCCGAGCCGGCCCAGCGGAATGGCGCGTTTCAGACCCTCGCCGATGCGCGCGCCCTGATCGCCCGAGCCGGTGAGTTGGCGCAAAAGCGGCGTATCCGTCGGCCCCGGGCACACACAGTTGAGCGTGACGCCGGACCGCGCCATCTCGCGCGCCATGGTCTTGGTAAAGGAGACGATGCCGCCCTTGCACGCGGAGTAGACCGCCTCCATCGACGATCCCACGCGCGCTGCATCGGAGGCGATGTTGACCACGCGACCGCTGCGCCGCTGCTGCATGCCTTTGAGCACAGCATGGTGCAGATTGATCGGTCCCCGCAGATTGATAGCGATGATGCGCTCCCAGAGCGCGGGATCAGTGTCGAGAAAATAGGCGAACTGATCCCAGCCGGCATTGTTGACGAGGATGTCGGTTGGCCCGACGGCGTTCTCGAAAGCCGCAACGGCCGCTGCGACGGCGGCATGATCGGTGATGTCGACCGCGTGGGCGCTGGCGCCGTTGCCGATATCGGTCGCCACTTGGGCGGCCGCATCGGCGCGTAAATCGAAGACGCCGACTGCGACACCTTCTTCGGCCAGACGCCGGCAGATGGCTGAGCCGATACCGCCCGCGCCACCCGTCACGATCGCTGTTTTTCCGGATAGGCCGCGCATCGTGCTACTCCTGTTGGCGTGAGACGCATGAGGGTCTGCCGCCGAGGTGTCCCCTCACCGTCCCTGAAACTTCGGGCGGCGTTTTTCCATGAAGGCGCGGCGGCCTTCGATGTAATCCTGACTGGCGAAGCATTCCATCACCGCGCGGTCGATGGCGGCGAGATCGCGCTTGGATTCGTCCTTGGCGGCAGCGTTGGCGGCCATCTTGGCCGTGCGCACGGTGAGCGGCGCGTTGTCGACGATGCGGGCCGCATACTCGCGCGTGAAGCTCTCCACCTCGCCGGGCGGCACGACGCGATTGACGAGCCCCATGATGCGGGCGTCCTCAGCCGTGAAGCGGCCAGCGGTGAAGAAAATCTCCTTGGCGAACGACGGTCCGACGACGTCGACGAGTTTCTTCAAGCCGGAATAGCGATAACCCAGGCCCAGGCGGGCGGCGGGTACGGCGAAATAGGAATCCGAAGCGCAGATGCGAATATCGGCGTTCAGCGCCAAGGCGACGCCGCCACCCACGCACAAGCCGCGGATCATGGCGATGGTTGGTTTCGTGGCGCCCGAGATCACTTCGGAAGCATGGTCACCGGCGGCATTGTAGATTTTCACGGCCTCTTCGCTGCCGCGCTTGTCCTCGAACTCCGAGATGTCGGCGCCCGACACGAAGGCCTTGTCGCCGGCACCGGTCAGGATGATGACGCGGATCTCGGGGTCGGCCTCGTAGTTGGCGATCATCTTCGGGATCGCCTGCCACATGTCGAAGGACACGGCGTTGCGCTTCTCGGGCTGGTTGAAAATCATCCAGCCGATGCCGTTTTCCTTTTTGGCGATCATTTTCGGTGTGCCGAAGTCGAGCGTCGTCATCCCTGGGTCTCCGATGCATCCCTCGTTTGGACGATTGCTAGCATCAGGCCAGGGTCAACCGCCAGCTTCTCAACGCTTATCAGCGCTTCGGCAGGCCAGGCAACATCCGGCGCAGGACGCCATCGCCGCGTATGAAATGATGGAAGATTGCAGCCCCGACATGGGCTCCGACCATGGCGATCAACAGGTAGGCTGCCCATTTGTGCAGGCTCAGAACGAATTCGGCCGACGCTTTGTTCTCAGAAACCAGGGCGGGCAACGAAAACAGCCCGAAGATGCCCCGTGCGCCATAATAAGAGACGCCGATCCAGCCGAGCAGAGGAAGCAGCAAAAGCAGCGCGTAGAGCCCCCAATGGGTCATGTGCGAGGCCGCCTTCTGCCACCACTCGAGCGTCGGTTCATCGGCGGGCGCGCCGTTCGAGAACCGGTAGGCGAGGCGGGCAACGACCAGCAAAAGCACCAGGAAACCAATCAACTTATGCCAACTATAGAGGGCGTTCGTGATCGCATCGAAGGCGACGTTGTTGCCCCGCCAGACCATGTAGAGGCCCACGGGCACCTGGATCGCTATCACGGCAACCGTCACCCAGTGAAAAGCGCGCGCCCGGGGCGAATAGACCAGTTCGGTTTGTGGCTCGGTAGGCACAGGCGTCGCCATGGATCGGCTCCCTCGAGGCTGTTTCACAAGCCCGATTCGCATAGCATATTCGGGCCAGCCCGCCCATTGATGATCGCGCCGCGGGTCGCGAGGCCACCGTCAGCCTGGCCGGCAGCCGTTCCTCGACGGCGCGACGATGCCAGGCTAAAGCCAGGCATCGGAGAGGACGGGAAAGGGTCGACGATGACGTTGCGCGGTGCGAGCGGACGACCGGCGTGGGTGATCGATGCTGGCGGCTCCGATGACCTGGCGCCCTGGCCCGTCACCGTGCCGATCGTGGCGTTTCTCGCCTGTTTCGCCACCCTGACATGGCCGTGGATCAGCGGCAGCGTGACCATTCCCTGGGATGCGAAGGCGCACTTCCAACCGCAAATTCAGTTCCTGGCGCAAAGCCTCGCGCGCGGGGAATGGCCTTGGTGGAACCCTTACGTGTTTTCCGGCCAGCCCCAGATCGCCGATCCCCAGTCGATGATCTTTTCGCCGCCCGTCGTGGCGCTGGCCCTCATCAATGCAGCGCCCAGCTCATGGGCCGTCGATATGACGGTAATCGCCACAATGGCCCTGGGCGGAATTGGCCTGATGCTGTGGTTTCGCGATCGCGGCTGGCATTGGGCCGGCGCACTGACCGCAGCACTGGCGTTCAGTTTCGGGGCGGCCATGGCCTGGCGCATCCAACACACCGGCCAAGTGATGAGCCTCGCCTATCTGCCGTGGGCGATGCTGTTTCTCGAACGCACCATTCGGCGCGGATCGTTCGGCGCCGGCCTCGCGACCGGTGTGGTCACCGCCATGATCCTGCTCGGTCGCGATCAAGTGGCGCTGCTCGGGCTCTATGTGCTCGCCGGGCGCGCGCTCTGGGTGCTGGGAGAGGAACGCCGCACCGGCGCGGGCCTGTCGCGACCGGTCGCGGCGCTGGTGACAGCCAGCGGCGTGGCTGTGGCGCTGGCGGTCCTGCCCTTGCTCATGACCGTGCTGCTGGCGGCCGACAGCACCCGGCCGACCATCGCACTCGAGGGCGCTGGTCGGGGCTCGCTGCATCCAGCGCAACTTCTCACCTTCATCCTGCCGCAGCTTTACGGCGCTGCGGGCGACATGGCGGACTACTGGGGTCCGCCGAGCTTCGCCTGGCGCGATACGGGACTGTTCACCGCGCAGAACGTCGGCCAGCTCTACGTCGGCGCGCTGCCCGTCGTTCTCGTGCTGATCGCGGCCTTTACGGGACGGCTGTGGGATCGCGAGATCCGGTTTTTCACGCTCGCAACGGGAATCATGCTGCTCTACGGGCTAGGCTGGTACACGCCCGCCTTTCGCGCGTTCTACATGCTGCTGCCGGGCGTCAACTTCTATCGACGCCCGGCCGACGCGGTGTTCTTGATCGGCGCGCTGGTGGCCGTTCTCGCAGGTTACGCCACGCATCGCCTGTTCCATGAGCCCTGGCAGCGCCCCGCACGCATGGCCATCATTGCAACGGTGGCGACGTTGCTGGCGGCCGGGGCGACCGCCATGCTGCTCGGGGTAACTATAGACCGCGTCGAACGATTGCCGCGTCCGCTCGCAACCGCGCTAATGGGCTTTGCGACGGCCGCCCTCGTCCTGCTCTGGGCCCGCCGCCGCGTGGCGCTTTCCCCGCAGGCTGCAGCCCTCGCACTGGCCGCCGTGCTGACACTCGATCTGGCTTACAACAACGGCCCCTCCACTTCGTCAGCCCTGCCGCCGGCCCATTACGATGGGCTCGAGCCGCAGACGAATGACCCGATCATTACGGAATTGAAGCGCCGGGTCGTCGCCAACGAAACGCGACGCGATCGCGTCGAGCTGGCTGGCCTGGGCTTTCATTGGGGCAACGCCCCCATGACGCATCGCCTCGAGAGCACACTCGGTTACAACCCCGTGCGGCTGGCGCTCTACAGTCACGCAACCGGGGCCGGCGACATCATAAGTGCGCCGGAAGATCGCTACTTCCCGGCCCTGATGCCGTCCTATCGCTCGCGTCTGGCCGACCTGTTGGGATTGCGCTTCATCGCCTCGCGGGCGCCCATCGAGAAGATCGATCCGCGCCTGGAGAGCGGTGCACTGAAGCTGGTGGCGACGACGCCCGACGGGTTCATTTACGAGAACGAGCGGGCCCTGCCGCGCGTGCTCTTCGCCACCGAAGCCCGGCCTGCAAACTTCGGGCGATTGATCGACACGGGCGCGTGGCCAGACTTCGATCCAGCCCGCACGGTGCTGCTGGCGAAGGCACCGGATAATGGGCCGGTGAGACGGCCGGGATCAGCGCGCATCCTCGCTTACGGCAACACCGTGATCACCATCGAGGCCGACAGCCCCGACGGAGGCTTCGTCGTGCTCAACGATGTCTGGCATCAGTGGTGGACAGTGGAGATCGACGGCCGCGCAGCGCCGCTGTTGCGCGCCAACGTCTTGTTCCGGGCGGTGGAAGTGCCCGCCGGTCTGCACCGGGTGGTGTTTCGATTCCGCCCGCTGGCCGCGATTTTCGGCCCGTGGTGAGGCCGCTCAAAACATATTGAGCGCCAGCCGCGCTTCGTCGGACATGCGGCTCTGATCCCTCGGCGGATCGAAGGTGAGGTTGACGGAGCAGCCCTGCACGCCCGCCACCGAACTCACCGCATTATCGACCCACACGGGCATCTCGCCTGCGACCGGACAGCCGGGCGCGGTCAACGTCATGTCGATCGTAACGTGCCGATCATCGGCGATGTCGATCTTGTAGATCAGGCCCAGCTCGTAGATGTCGGAGGGAATTTCCGGATCATAGACGGTTTTCAGCGCGCCGACGATATCGGCCGTCATCTGCTCGAGCAGTTCGGCGGACAGGGCCGAGCCTTCGACGGGCGTTCCCCCGTCGGTGACGGGGCGCGGCGCGCCGGCCGCAACCGGCGGCGGCGCGAGGTCGGCAGCGGCCTCGGGGCTCAGCGCCAGCATGTCTCTTTCGATCGGCTTGCCGTCCATGATCGTGTTCCTGACGTTCAAGCGAAGAACTCGTGGGCTTTGGCCAGCGCTTCGGCCAGCGCATCGACTTCGGCCTTGGTATTGTACATCGCAAACGACGCACGACAGGTCGCCGTCACGCCGAGCCGATCCATCAACGGTTGAGCGCAATGGTGGCCAGCGCGGACGGCAACGCCCGAGCGGTCGATGATCGTCGATACATCATGTGGGTGCACGCCGTCGATATTGAAAGCAACGATCGCGCCCTTGCCTTTGGCTTTACCGTAAATGCGCAACCAGTTGAGGTCGGCGAGCCGCTCGTGGGCATAGGCGGCCAATTCGGCCTCGTGCGCCGCGATCCGGTCGCGGCCGACCTGCATCATATAATTGAGCGCC
>JANOKV010000085.1:0-11645 GCA_031419415.1 Hyphomicrobiales bacterium
GCGCATCCATGAATGCTGGCCGCCAACGGATCGGACCGAGGTTTTTCGACCATGAGCACGATCGATCGGATTCGAGTCATTGGGGCCGCGGTCCTGGTTTTTGCCGCCAGTGCGAGCGCTGTATCGCCGGCAGGGGCTGAAGAACAATTGTGGATGCGGTTCGGGTCGCAGCAGGCCTCGGCCTCATCGGTTCAGCCCTTCGATCATTCGTTGGCCAAGCAGTGGGAAGCCAATCCCCCGAAAGGCTTTCCGACACTCTCCGCCCAGAACATCAAGGCGTTGACCGCCGCAATCAAGCACTACGCTGGTGTGGTTGAACGGGGGGGCTGGGGGACGCTCCCAGACGGATCGATGCAACCGGGCCTCACCGGAGAGGCGGTGACGATCCTGCGGACGCGGCTGAGTTTGTCGGGCGATTTGCAACCCGGGGAAACGGCCGATGTGTTCGGCACCTACGACTCCACCGTCGAACGCGGCGTCAAACGCTTTCAAGCCTCCAACGGCCTGACCCCCACGGGCATCGTCGACAAGCGCACGCTCGCAGCTCTCAATGTGCCGGCCGCTGCGCGACTGCGGCAGTTGCGCACGAATTTGGCGCGGCTCCAGGAGCTGGCGAAGAACAAAGACAAACGCTACATCGTCGTGAACATCCCCGCCGCCCAGATCGAGGCGGTCGAAGGCGATCGCGTCGTGTCGCGCCATGCCGGCGTGGTGGGAAAAATCGATCGGCAGACGCCGCTTCTGTCATCGACGATTCATGAACTCAACTTCAATCCCGTGTGGCATCTGCCGCCGACGGTGATCGACAAGGACCTGATTCCAAAAGCTCAGGACATGGCCAAGCGCGGCCAAGACGCGCTCGCGAAATACAACATCGACGCGTATGGCGGGGACGGCCGCAAACTCGACAGTTCCAAGATCAACTGGGCAGGCGGTGCGGCCCGCGGATTGACGTTCCGGCAGCAGCCGGGGCCGGAGAACCCGTTGGGTTTCGTGAAGATCAATTTCCACAACAGCCACTCCGTCTACATGCACGACACCCCGTCGCAGACGCTGTTTGGGCGGAACTTTCGTGCGGCGAGTTCGGGGTGCGTGCGCATCTCGGGCATCGAGCAACTGGCTGCGTGGTTGATGGCCGAGCAGAGCTGGACCGCAGAGCGGGTCCTTGCGATGAAGAAATCCGGTGAACGCTTGGACGTGCGGCTAAAGAAGCCGGTGCCGCTCTATTTCGTCTATATTACGGCTTGGGCGACCGAGGACGGCGTCATCCAGTTCCGCCGCGATCTCTATAACAAAGATGGCATCGGGCCAATCGCCTCGGCCTATTGAGCCTTATTGGGGCCCATTTAGGCGGAACAAATTCACTCAATTCGCGATCGTGCGACAAAGCGCTTCGCGGCGATTTTCGCGGCGGCGCTTAGATTGAGCACGACTTTTGCATCACAAAATTCGCTCGTCTGGCCTTCGCTTCACCTTAGGTCTGATTTACAAAGGTGGAATTTGGCGGGACAGTGGTGCCGAGGCCCGAGTGACGGAGTGACGGGGCAATGAACTATTCACGGGCGTTTTCCAATGCCCTCCAGAAAATCCATTCGGAAGGGCGCTATCGTGTGTTCGCGGACATCTGTCGCGAGCGCGGCAGTTTTCCGAAAGCGCGTCATTACAACTCTGGTGACGCTCGACCGATCACGGTCTGGTGTTCCAACGATTATCTCGGAATGGGACAGCATCCCGCGGTGCTGGCCGCGATGCACGAGGCGATCGAGGCGGTGGGTGCGGGCTCGGGCGGGACACGAAACATTTCCGGAACGACCCATTATCACGTCGAGCTGGAAGCCGAGCTGGCGGACCTGCATGGCAAAGAATCGGCGCTGGTCTTCACGTCGGCCTTCGTCGCCAATGATACGACGTTGACGACGCTGCAAAATCTTCTGCCGGGCGCGGTGATCCTGTCCGACGCCAAGAACCACGCTTCGATGATTGCCGGCATCCGCAATGGCGGCGGCGAGAAGCGCATCTTCGCCAATAACGACTTGGCCGATCTCGAGCGCCATCTGCGCGCAATTCCGCCGGATCGGCCGAAAATCATCGCCTTCGAGAGCGTGTACTCGATGGACGGAACGATCGCGCCGATCGCAGAAATTTGCGCATTGGCGAGGAAATACAACGCCTTCACCTATCTCGACGAAGTGCACGCCGTGGGGCTCTATGGCCCCCGGGGCGGAGGCATCGCCGAACGGGACGGCGTCATGGCCCAAGTCGATGTCATCAATGGCACATTGGCCAAGGGTTTCGGCGTGATGGGTGGCTATATCGCTGCGTCGCGCGATATCTGCGATGCGATCCGGTCCTATGCGCCGGGATTCATTTTCACGACCTCTCTGGCGCCCGCGATCGCTGCCGGCGCTTTGGCATCGATTCGGCACCTGAAGGTGTCCGGAATGGAGCGCCTCAGGCATCAGGAGCGGGCGCAGACGCTTAAAAGGAAGCTGAAAAACGCCGGTTTGCCCGTCCTCGACAACCCGAGCCATATCGTGCCGGTGCTGGTCGGCGATCCCGTGATCTGCAAAAAGGTGACCGACGCGCTGCTCGAGCAGTACGCGATTTATGTGCAACCGATTAATTATCCAACGGTGCCAAAGGGTACGGAGCGTTTGCGCCTGACTCCGTCACCCCTGCATAGTGATGCCGATATGGAACATCTGTGCGCTTCTCTGTCTGCGCTATGGACAGAATGTCCGATCGCGATTGATCAGCGGCAAGCTGCGGAGTAGCCATGAGGCGAGACCTGTCGATACAAGTCGACGGTGTTTCGCTTATCGTGGTGTTCGACGCAGGAGGTGGGGATGTTGAACTGGGGAAAAGCGCTCGCGGTTGCGGGCGTGATGGGAGTAGCGACACATATTGGAGGTGGGGCGGGAAACGCCGCGCCATTGGGAGCGGCGATTGATCGGCCGGCGACGACCGACAGCTTGGTTGTGCCGGTCCACGGATATTCGAGGAGTTATTCGAGGCCGCGTGTGCTCTATGACAACTACGAGCAGCTGCCTCAACATGTGCCCTATCCCGACACGTACCGCAGATCCTATCACTCGCGGCATTACTCGCCGTACTACGCACCCCACTATGGATCGTACTACGCTCCGCCGATCGTGCATTACGAGAGCCGTTCGTCGGTCAATCGTCGGCTGAGAATTGGCCATCCGCACGATATGGCGCGATGCGCGTCCATTTTCCGGTCCTTCAACCCCTATACGGGGATGTACGTGACCTATGACGGCGAAGTGCGGCCCTGCCCCTTCCTGGATTGAACGATCGACGCCGAAACGCGCTCGCGAGCCGCGTTCAGCGGCTCGCGGAGCAATCGTTGCGAACGATGGCGTTCAGCGACGAAGGGCGGCGATCTGGGTGGGGGTATAGCCCAGGTCGAACAAGCGGATGTCGCTCTGGCGGGCCAAGTAGGCTTTCACTGAACGGTCGGCGCGGGCTTGCTGGCGCGCAACGATGAAATTGAACGTATGGGCGACGGCGTTCGACACGGCAGTGAACTTCGTGGCTAGGACAGTCGTCTCTGTGGTCGTCATCTGAGAGATCATCTGCGAGTTCCAGTTTTTATGAGTTTTTTCTGATCGTTACGTTTTTTTGGGCTTGTCGGCCCCGTTCGTCGGGGTACGGCACAATATGCTGCATCGCCGCAAGAAAAGCCATGTTCAGTTGTGCATTGCAGCATCGCGCCGACGGTATGCCTCGCTTCGCATGATTGTCAGTCTGGCGCGGCGCTGATCCGGGTTGCCGAGTGTGCCGGTCCGAATTTGCCGCGTTCTTTCTGTTGCAGTCCCCCGCCCGCGTGCTATCAGCCGCGCCGAGCCCCCGAACGTGCGGTCCACTGCGGTGTCGTCGCTGCGGGGCTGTGCCAGCCGTCAGGATCCAGAACCCCATGTCTTCCGCCCCGAATGCCGCCGCGCGCGCGTCCTTTTTCGCCGCCTCCCTGGCTGACGCCGATCCCGAGCTCTCCGCCACGATCGACCGGGAGCTGCATCGCCAGCGCGATGAAATCGAGCTGATCGCGTCGGAAAACATCGTGTCGCGGGCGGTGCTCGAGGCCGCAGGGTCGGTGATGACCAACAAGTATGCCGAAGGGTATCCCGGGAAGCGCTACTACGGGGGCTGCCAGTTCGTCGATCAGGCGGAAACCTTGGCCATCGAGCGGGCCAAAACGCTGTTCGGGGCTAAGTTCGCCAACGTGCAACCGAGCTCGGGCAGCCAGATGAACCAAGCCGTGTTTTTGGCGCTGTTGAAGCCCGGCGACACGTTCATGGGCCTGGATTTGGCCGCAGGGGGGCATCTCACCCACGGGTCGCCGGTCAACATGAGCGGCAAGTGGTTCAAAGTCGTTCCCTATGGCGTCAGCCCCGACGACCAGCGCATCGACATGGACGAGGTGGCGCGCCTCGCCCGTGAAGCCCGACCCAAGTTGATCCTGGCGGGCGGCACGGCCTACTCGCGGTTTTGGGATTGGGCGCGGTTCCGGGAAATTGCCGACGAGGTCGGCGCGTATCTGATGGTCGACATGGCGCATATTGCGGGGCTCGTCGCGGGCGGTGTGCACCCCTCGCCTGTGCCCCATGCGCACGTCGTCACGTCGACGACGCACAAGTCGTTGCGCGGCCCGCGCGGCGGCCTCATCCTCAGCAATGACGAAGACATCGCCAAGAAAATGAACTCGGCCGTTTTCCCGGGTCTCCAGGGCGGCCCGCTGATGCATATTGTGGCGGCCAAAGCGGTCGCCTTCGGCGAGGCGTTGCGGCCGGAGTTCAAGACCTACGCAAAAGCGGTCGTCGACAACGCCCGGGTGCTGGCCGAGACGATTGCGGCGGGCGGCTACGACATCGTGTCCGGCGGCACCGATAACCACCTGATGCTGGTCGATCTGCGACCCAAGAGCCTCACGGGAAAATCCTCTGAGATCGGCCTCGGCCGCGCGGGCATTACGTGCAACAAGAACGGCGTGCCGTTCGACCCTGCCAAGCCCTTCGTCACCTCGGGCATTCGCTTGGGCACCCCTGCGGCGACAACGCGTGGCTTCGGCACGGAAGAATTCCGCGAGGTCGGCCGCATGATTATCGACGTGCTGGATGGCCTGGCGAAGAATGGGGATGCCGGTGACGCGCAGGTCGAGAATCGTGTCAAGGAACAGGCCTCCGCGCTCTGTAGCCGGTTTCCGATTTACTGATCGCGTTCCCTTCAATCCTGCCCCCTTGTCACGCACTCGTCGTGACGGGATCGAGAGACGAACCCCATGCGCTGCCCTTACTGCTCGGGCGAAAATACGCAAGTCAAGGACAGCCGCCCGTCGGAAGAGAACACGTCGATTCGACGTCGGCGGGTGTGCCCCGATTGCGGCGGCCGTTTCACCACATTCGAGCGCGTGCAACTGCGCGAGCTGACCATCATCAAACGGTCCGGCCGGCGGGTTGCGTTCACCCGGGAAAAGCTCGCGCATTCCGTCGAAATCGCGTTGCGCAAACGACCCGTGGAGTCCGAGCGCATCGAGCGGATGATTTCGGGCATCGTGCGCCAGCTCGAGAGCCTGGGGGAGAGCGAAATTCCGTCGTCGGCGATCGGAGGACTGGTGATGGAGGCGTTGCGCGTTCTGGACGGTGTGGCCTACGTGCGCTTTGCCTCTGTTTACCGTGATTTCCGCGAAGCTGCAGACTTCCACGAGGTGCTGGGCGAAATTGCCGATGCGCCGGCGCCGTCGGCGTCGGACGCTGCCGTGTCGCTGGGCGCTGGCCTTTCCGAACCCACACCCGATCGCAAGCATTGATCCGATGGCTGCAACGCGCCGCAGTTTCGACGAACACATGATGCGCATCGCCCTGCAAATGGCGCGTCGCGGGCTGGGTTCGACTGCGCCCAATCCCGCCGTCGGGGCCGTCATCGCCGACGAGGAAACGGGCGAGGTGATCGCACGGGGCTGGACGCAACCCGGGGGCCGCCCGCACGCCGAGAAAGAAGCGCTGCGCCGATCGGGGGCGCGCGCCCGCGGCCGGACCATGTACATCACCCTCGAGCCGTGCGCCCATACGGGCCGCCATCCCACCTGTTCGGACGCCATGCAGGCGGCGGGCCTCGAGCGCGTGGTGTGCGCCATACCCGATCCCAATCCGGTGGTGTCGGGTCGGGGCTTTGCGCAATTGCGCGCGGCTGGCGTGGACGTCGATGTGGGACTGCTCGCCGAGGAGGCGCGCTGGACGACGCTCGGGCACATCAATCGCATCACCGCGCACCGTCCGTTCGTGCAGCTCAAGATGGCGCTCGATTCGGTCGGTGCGGTGGCGGCCGGCGACGGCGCGCCGGTGTGGGTGACGGGGCGCGACGCGCGGGCCTATGCGCACCTGCTGCGCGCGGAGACGGATGGCGTCATCGTCGGCTCGGGCACTGTCTTTGCCGACGATCCCGAGCTCAACTGCCGGCTCCCCGGAATGGCGTCGCGATCCCCCGACCGGATCGTGCTCGATACCCACCTGCGCACGCCGCCCTCGGCCAAAGTCTATCGCCAGGAACCCAACGGCCCGCGCGTATGGGTCGCCGCCGCCGTGGGGACGCTCACGCGCGTGCCGGTGCGCCATGGCCAAGGCGGCGCGCTCGTCCTGGGCGTCGATGGGGCGGATGGCGGCGGGCTCGATTTGAAAGGTCTGCTGACAACCCTCGCCGACAAGGGCCTGACCCGTTTGATGATCGAAGGCGGACCCACGATCTGGCAGGCGTTCCTGGCCGCAGGCGTCGTCGACGAGGTCTGCGCCGTCTACGGCACGGGAACCGCACAGGGCGACACCATCACCGTGATCCCTGGAGATCCAGACCTCTTTTTTGCCTCGTTCGGGCTCTTCCCCGTCACCCAACGGTGGCTCGGCGAGGATCGCCTGCACATCTATCGTCACCGGTCCCCATGACGCCGCCGTTCCGCTATTTCGTTCGGGTCCGCTATCAGGATTGCGATGCGCAGCACGTCGTTTTCAATGCGCGTTACGCAGACTACGTCGATCTCGCCATCACAGAGTTCCTGAAAGCGGCGCTGCCCGGCCGGGATGCGACGGACGGGTCTTTCGAGATGCAGGTCGTGCGCCAGCTCATCGAATGGACGGGACCGGCCCGCTTCGACGATGTGATTGCAATCGAGGTGGCGGTGACGCGGTTCGGGACCACATCCTTCACGGTGGGGTTCGCCCTGCGCCGGCCCGGCGAACCGGTCATCGTAACAGCCGAGTGCACCTATGTGGTCATCGACAAGCCGACGTGGACCAAACGACCGTTGACCGGCGTCGAACGTGACCTGCTCGAGGGCGGCGCGCGCGGCCGGATCGTCGATCACGCGGGTCATTTCCCGATCGTCGTTCCCGAGGCATAATGCTGGCCAGGTCGGCTGCGGGGTCGATCAGGGCTGGGCTGGCGAGCGGAGCACCCCATGTTCACAGGTATCGTGACGGACGTCGGCGAAGTGCTGTCGCGCGCGGGTGGGGTATTCGCCATTCGCTCGAGCTATCCAGCGGCCGGTATTGCGCTGGGCGCATCGATCAGTCACGACGGCTGCTGCCTCACGGTGACCGACGTCCAACCAGACGGTCTGGGTAGCCGCTATACGCTCGACGTTTCCAATGAGACGCTGTCGAAGACGACGCTGGGCGACTGGGCGGCAAGCCGACGGATCAACCTCGAGCGGGCTCTGCTGGCGGGCGACGAACTCGGTGGGCATATCGTGTCGGGCCACGTGGACGGGACGGCGCTGATCGTCGATATGCGGCCCGATGGCGAGTCGCAGCGGCTGACGTTCGAAGTGGGGGCCGAGCTTGCCCGGTATATTGCGCCGAAAGGCTCGGTGGCGCTCGACGGCACGTCCCTGACGGTCAACGAAGTCGAGGATTTGCCACGAGGATTGACGCGATTTGGGATCAACCTCATCCCGCACACCTTGACGGTCACGACGTGGGGGCGCAAAAAGCCAGGAGATCGGGTCAATCTCGAGATCGACCCCCTGGCGCGCTACCTCGAACGGCTCGTTGCCGCCAGAAAGGTCTGAGCGGGTCAGGCGAGCGCAGCCAGGAGTGCAGGCGGTGAATGAAACGGCCAAGGCCGATTTGAAGACGGTCGAATACTCCGAGGGCAAGGGCTTCGTCTCGCCGACGGCGGATATCATCGAAGATTTCCGCAATGGTCGCATGATCATCCTCGTCGATGCCGAAGATCGCGAAAACGAGGGCGATCTCGTCGTTCCGGCACAGTTCGCCACGCCCGAGGCCATCAACTTCATGGCCCGGTACGGCCGTGGGTTGATCTGCCTGTCGTTGACCGAGGCGCGCGCCAACCTGCTGAACCTCGAATACATGACGCGCAAGAACGAAGCGCGTAATCGCACCGCCTTCACGGTGTCGATCGAGGCGCGCGACGGCATCGAGACGGGAATATCGGCCCGCGACCGCGCCCATACGATTCGCACCGCGATCGATCAGACCAAGGGGGCCGACGACATTGTCTCGCCCGGTCACGTATTTCCCCTCGTGGCGCGTGAAGGCGGGGTGCTGGTGCGCACCGGCCATACGGAAGCTTCGGTCGACCTCGCGCGGCTGGCGGGCCTCTACCCTGCGGGTGTGATCTGCGAGATCATGAATGACGACGGCACGATGGCCCGCATGCCCGACCTCGTGGCGTTCGCACAGCGCCATGGGCTCAAGGTCGGCACGATCGAGGACATGATCGCCTACCGCTTGAAGCACGACCAAATCGTCAAGCAGACGACGACGGCCAAGGTCGACAGCGCGTTCGGTGGCGTTTTCGATCTGTGCACCTACGTCACGTTGGTGGAGCCGGTCGAGCACTTGGCGCTCGTCAAAGGTGATCTTTCTCAGCCCGGCCCCGTGCTCGTGCGCGTGCATGCCGTCAGCGTTCATGCCGATCTGCTCGGCATCGGCACGCACGGCGAGAAGGGGTCGCTGGTGCAAAAGAGCATGGAATTGATCGCGGAAGCCGGGCGCGGCGTGCTGGTGCTGCTGCGCGATCTCAGACCCCATTCCGTTTCCGAATGGATCACCAAAGACAATCAGGCGGTGCGCGGGGGGCGCAGTCAAGAGCGGCGCTTGGTCGAGATTGGCGTCGGGTCACAAATTCTGCGGGATCTGGGCGTCAAAGAGATGACACTGCTGACCAACCAGCCGCAATCGCGCTACATCGGTCTCGAGGCCTATGGCTTGACGGTCGTCGGAACCCGGAGGATAGAATAACGACATGGCGGGCAAGGCACCCAGTGCGGGCGGACCGCAGACCAAAGATCTGGAAGCGCATATCCTCATCGTCGAAGCGCGCTTTTACGAGGACATCGCCGATCAGATGGTGGCGGGCGCGGTGGCCGTGCTCGAGGCGCACGGGTGCACCTATGAGCGGATCGCGGTGCCTGGCGCCCTGGAGATTTCGCAGGTGTTGAGCGCGTCCATCGAGGCGGGGCGTTTCGAGCCCGCGTTCGACGGAGAAACGAGTTTCGACGGCATGATCGCCATCGGGTGCGTGGTGCGCGGCGAGACCTATCATTTCGAGGTCGTGTGCGACAACGCCAACCATTGGCTGATGGAGGTGGCCTCGTTGGAAGGCGTGCCGGTCGGCAATGCAATTTTGACGGTCGACACGATGGCCCAGGCCGAGGAGCGCGCTAAAGGCGGCGCGGATGGCAAGGGTGGCGATGCCGCGCGCGCATGTCTGCGGGTGATCGAGATCCGACGCGGCTTCGAGCCGTCCGAATCATGACCGCCCACATCGAGCAATCCAAACCCCTCGCGTCTCGGTCAGCGGCAAGGCTCGCCGCCGTGCAAGCGCTCTATCAGATGGATCTGGCGCAGACTGATCTCATCGATGTGATCGCCGAGTTCAATGCCATGCGCTTTGGCAGTCGCGGCGAAGATCCGATGGTGCAAGGCGCCGATCGGTCGTTTTTCGCCGATATCCTGAAAGGCGTGGTTCGCCGCCAGCGTGAGATCGATCCGATGATCGATGACCAATTGGCCGAAGGATGGCGTCTGGAGCGCATCGATTCCATTCTGCGCGCCACATTGCGCGCCGGAACACTCGAATTGATCGAGCGAACCGATGTGCCCGCCCGCGTCGTCATTACCGAATACGTCAACGTCGCACACGCCTTCCTGGAGGGGGACGAGCCGCGCGTCGTCAACGGTGTTCTGGATAAACTGGCGCATCGCCTGAGGCCTGCCGAATTTACGACGCCAGAGTGACAGCCCGACGCGCCATCGTGGCGTTGCGCTGCGTCGCAGGGTGCTCGCGCCAGGGACGGGTGAGTGGTATCAGATTTCTTTTCTTCTCGAGAATCGGGGTCCGCTGCGACCCCTGTCGGGAATAGCAGACACTGAGGCACGCATGCGCGATCGCCCAATGCCGGGAACCGGCGGCCCTCTCCGGCACGCTCTGAACGCGTCGCTTCTGATCGCTGGCCTCGTCCTGGGCGTGGACGGTGTGGTCGCGGCCCATGCGGCGGGAGAAACGGGGGCGTTGCGGGCCAGAGAAGCCGCCGCCGCGCTGCAAAAGAACCAGGCCGCCAGGGCGGTGCAGCTCTATACCGAAGCGCTGGCCGATGCCGGATTGCCGAACGATCGTCGTGCGGCCATTCACAATGATCGCGGTGTGGCCCATTCCCGGCTCAATCAAACCCGCGCCGCCGTCGACGATTTCAATCGCGCCGTGCAGCTTTTTCCCGAGAGCGCGTCGGCCTATAACAATCGCGGCAATGTCTTGCTCGCCGCAGGATTGACGCCGGAGGCGCTGAAGGATTTCAACCGCGCGATCGTCTTGGCGCCGGGGTACGCGGCGGCCTATTCCAATCGCGCCACCGCCCTGGCGCAAATTGGCGAAAATGACGCCGCCATTCGCGATTTTTCCCAAGCGAGCCGGCTGGCGCCTCAAAATCCCGCGCCCCTCGCCGGGCGTGGCCGCCTGCTTCTCTTGCAGAAGCGTCCGCACGCCGCGCTGCGGGACCTCAATCGAGCCCTCGCCTCCGACGCCCGGTTCGGACCCGGGTTTCGAATTCGGGCCGATATCAAATTGGCGCTCGATCGCTATGACGAGGCCATCGAAGATCTGGGTCGCGCCGTGATGTTCGATCCAACGAGCCTGGACACCTACATCTTGCGCGGTCACGCCCATCTCGCCGCACGAAAGACGCCCGACGCCACGAAAGATTTCGCGCGTGCGGCCGAGATCGACGCGAAATCAGCCGCGGCTTGGGTTGGCCTGGGCGCGGCCAAGCTTTATTCCGAAGCGTTCGACGACGCGCTGAGCGATCTGGGCAAGGCGCTCGATCTCGAACCGCAGTCGGCGGTCACTTATGCCTATCGTGCGATCGTCTATAAACGCATGGGACAGCCTGATCTGGGCCAGCGAGACCTCGACCGGGCACAAAAGCTCGACCCCAGCGCCGCCGAGGTCGCTTGGGCCCGGGGAGAACTGGCCGAGGCCGCAGGGCGCTCGGATGACAGTGTCATCGAGTTGCGCAAGGCGCTTGCCATCAAGCCCAGTCTGCACCCCGTCGCGACGAGCCTCGATCGCCAGGGTGTGCCGCGCGCCGACGAGGTGGAAGTGCGCGATCT
>JANOKV010000086.1:0-3375 GCA_031419415.1 Hyphomicrobiales bacterium
CCGATGTCGTGAGCCGCATAGGTGATGCCGAACCCGCCAGCGCCGATCACGCGCTCGATACGGTATTTACCGTCGAGAACCGTGCCTTTCGGAAGAAGCTGCCTGGAGTCCATGGCCATTCGACTTTCGGGGTCTCGGTGCGAAACAGTGTATCCACACGCCAGCGTGTGTTCCAGTTGATGCGACGGGTCTCATGAGCATCCCACGGGATCACCTTCCTCGCTTCGGAGACCTAATTCAAGAAACAATTGACCAGTGTTCAGTCAAATGCCCGTGAGCAGCCGCGAGGATGGTTGTCGGTGGTCTCGATGAAAACGCGGTAAATGGGGGACGCCGTCGCCGTCAGCGTTTGGGCCCGCTCCACCACGTGTCGATGGCGAGGCCCGAGAGTGGGGGGCGGGCGGGGTGGCCCAGATCCGCCCAATGGGCGATCCAAACGGTCTTGGCGTGATAGAGCGGGATTACGTAGTCGCCCGAGATCAGGAGGCGGTCCAACGCGCGCACGGCGGACACGAATTCGGGTCGCTCGCGGGCCGTCAGAATGGCGTCGATCAGCGCGTCGGCGGCAGGGTCTTTGACGCCTGCATAGTTCAACGACAGATCCGTCGTGGCGCTCTCGACGCTCCAGCGGTTCATCTGCTCGTTGCCGGGTGACAGCGACGCGTTCCAGGTCCACTGGATCATATCGAAATCGAAGGTCTTCATGCGCGACCAGCGCTGGGCGCTATCGACGGTGCGGATCGAGGCTTTGATGCCGAGGCGGTCCAGCGCGCCCGCGAACGCTTGAAACAGGCGTTCTTCGGCGCGCGAGCTGGCCATGATCTCGAACTCGAAGGGCTGCCGACTGCGCGCGTTGACGAGCCGTCCGCCCTCCTGCACCCAGCCGGCCTCCGCCAAGAGTTTGAAGGCCGCCTGCAAGCCCGCCCGGTTGTGGCCCGACCCGTCGGTGGTGGGCTGAGCATGCGTTCCCTCCAACACGGCCGGCTTCACGCGGTCCAGATGCGGGGCGAGGAGCGCGCGTTCGCGCGGATCGGCGGGGATGCCGTGCGAGGACAGGTCCGACCGCTCGAAGAAGCTCTGCGTGCGGCGATAATGGCCGTGGAAGAAACTACGGTTGATCCAC
This sequence comes from Hyphomicrobiales bacterium, assembly GCA_031419415.1. Classification (GTDB taxonomy): domain Bacteria; phylum Pseudomonadota; class Alphaproteobacteria; order Rhizobiales; family Hyphomicrobiaceae. The sequence goes on from JANOKV010000086.1 coordinate 1,124, forward strand.
TCGAAATCGAACAGGTGAATGAGGGCCTGCCGCACGCGCTGATCGGCGAAGATGGGCCGGCGCGTGTTGAAGACGAGGGCCGTCATCCCAGCGGGCAGTCCGCTGGCCAGCTCGAGTTTTGCAATGCGGCCATCCGCGACCGCGGCAAAGCCGTAGCCGTCCGCCCACCGCGCGGCGTCGTTCTCGACTCGCAAGCGAACCTCGCCGCCTCGGAAAGCCTCGAACAAAGTTGTCTGGTCGCGAAAGTATTCCAGGCGAATTTGGTCGAAATTGAACCGCCCGCGATTGATCGGAAGGTCTCGGCCCCACCACTGCGCATTGCGGCGAAAGACCACTCGTCGCCCCGCCTCGACGCCTTCGACGCTATAGGGACCCGAACCGATCGGGGGCTCGAGCGTGGTCTGCTCGAACGTCTCGGGGTCGATGCGATGACTGGGCAGGATCGGCATCAGTCCGATGAGCAGAGGCGCTTCACGATTACCATCGTCCTCGAAGGTGAAGCGCACGACGCCGGGCGCACTCTCTTCGGCCGATTGGACGCTTCGGTAGTTGGCGCGGTGGTAGGGCTGCCCCCGGTCTTTCAGCAGCCGCCAGGAAAAAATCACATCCTTCGCGCCGACCTGTTTTCCATCCGAGAACCGGGCGTCGGGATCGAGATGGAAGGTGATCGAGTGGCGGTCATCGGGCACTTCGATTTGGCGGGCGAGCAGACCGTAGAGCGAGAACGGTTCATCGAGCGCGCGGCCGAGCAGGCTTTCGTAGACGTATTCGCGCACCCCGTTGATCGCGATGCCTTTGACGATGAGGGGATTGAGACTGTCGAATGAGCCTAGTTCGCCCAGCACGATGGCGCCGCCCTTGGGCGCGGTGGGGTCGACATAGGAAAGGTGGGCGAAATCGGCAGGGAGGGCAGGCCTGCCGTGCATCGCGAGACCGTGCACGAGATCGCCGGCGACGCCCAAGCCCGGCGCTGTGATCACGGCCATGCAGAGAACCGCGATCCCTATCGCTGTCGGGCGGCCTCGCGATCGGGTCTGCCTCATGCCGACTGGCCTTCTTCAAGACGCATGGGGTGTCGATGTCCTCGCCCCGGAGCGAACGTACTCTACCACGAGCATCACGACCATTCGTGGGCGACCCAACGGCGGCCGTTATCCATTCAAGCGCCAGATGGCGCCATTAAGCAGGGCTGCGTACGAAACCCAGGCCAGATAGGGAAGGAAAAGCAGCGCTGCAGGGCGTGACCGCGACCAAGCGGCCAGCATGAAACCGATAATCGATACCCATAATAAGCCAATGTCGAGCAAGGCCCAGCCGATCGCATGCAGCCCGAAGAACAGCCACGACCACAGGCCGTTCAGGATCAGCCCCGCGACCCAGAGCGCCAGCGCCGCCTCGGCGTTGCGGGCTCTCCAGACGAGCCAACCCGCCACGGTGATAGCGGCATAAAGAACAGTCCACACCGGCGCGAATACGTTGTTGGGAGGCGTCCAGGAGGGCTTGGTCAGCGCCGCATACCAGACGCCGGGCGCAAACTGCGCCGCGACGGCAGCCACGGCGGCCGTGACGACGAGGAAAAGGACGAGGAGCGCGAACTGCCGCATGATCAATGATGCCCTGGTGGCGGGGAGTTGCTTGCCCAGATTGTCGGTGGTCGTGCTAGAACCATCGCACACTGCCTCAGTTCCAGACGAGGAGCACGCACCGATGGCTGCGCTGGAATTTTCAGACCGCGACCCGCTGTTCAAGACCTTTGGCCGTGCTTGGTTCAAACGGGACGTCGCCATGCTCTACGAGGCGGTGACGGCGGACTTCGAATGGCGCTCGATCGATCGGTCCGGCGCGGTGCATGTCATCACGACCCGCGACGGTGTGGCGGAAGCGTTTGCGGCGCAAGCGGCGAAAGGCGGGACCGTCCGGTTCGCCGATGTCGTCTATCACCACGCGCCAGAGGCGACCTTCATGACCTTTCGCCTCATCGAGACCGATGCGACGACAGGGGAAATTCGCGAAGAGGTCGGGGTGGAGCGCTACACGTTTCGCGACGGTCGCATCGCTGTGAAGGACGTCTATCGCAAGGCGGCTTGAAGCGGCGACGGGGCGAGTGGCGCAGAGTGCCGACCAGGAGTTGAACGCGTGTCGCGCAAGACGGCAGGTCCAGAAATCGAGCGACTGATTCAACTGCTGGCGCGCCTGCCGGGGTTGGGTCCCCGTTCGGCGCGCAAGGCAGCGTTGACGCTGTTGAAGCGCCG
>JANOKV010000087.1:0-5577 GCA_031419415.1 Hyphomicrobiales bacterium
CCAACGAGGCCGATCTGCTTGACGATTGGTTCGGCGGCTTCGGCTTCGCAATAGGGGGCCAGCATCGCGCCTGCAAATCGGCTCGCCCCGCCGCTTTGTGCCTCGGGCATCGCTTCGCGCACGGCCACGACATGCCCGCGCCGTGCGAACTCGAAAGCTTGCCAGAGACCGAAAATTCCGGCTCCGACGATCGTGACGTTCAACTTGTCCACGAGGGCGGGACACTCCTGTTGGCTTACAGGATGCATAGCATTCCAGGCCGCGTGATGCGAGCGCGCGAAAGGTGAGGGGGCGGTTCGGTCAATCTGCCAGCGCCACGCCCTCGCGCCGGGGATCGGCGCCGCCTTCGAGGCGGCCGTCGCGTCGCCGCGCAATCGTATGCACGCCCGATGTCATCGCATCCAAGCGCACCGTTTGCCCCAAGGCCGTCGCCCCGATCATGGCGTGCAGCGTGCCGTACCAGCGGCGCGGCTGCACCAGCGCCTCGCCCACTGTCGTCCCCGGCGTTTCCAGCAGCAACGTTCGTCCCTGGGTGGCCATGTTGGGCAGCGCGGCCGCAGCCGCCGCATCCCTCTCGCCGTCGATCATCGCAACGAGCGTCTTCACCACGTAGGGAATGATGCGCGAGCCTCCGGGCGAGCCCGTCACGATGATCGGCGCACCGGCGGCATCGAGCACAATCGTCGGGCTCATCGAGCTGCGCGGGCGTTTTCCCGGCCCCACGCGATTGGCGATGGCGCGTCCGTTCGCATCGACTGGCCGGAAGGAGAAATCCGTCATCTGGTTGTTGAGCAGGAATCCCGCCGCCCACAGCCGCGAGCCGAACCCCGCCTCGATGGTCGCCGTCACCGACACCGCGTTGCCCTGCGCGTCGACGATCGAAACATGCGTCGTCCCCGCAATCTCCCGCGTCTCGTCCGTTCCCAAATCCAGAGCCGTCACGCCGGGAGGAATGCCGGGATAGGGGCGCGCCATCGTCGCCGTCGGCGAGATTAGCCGGCGGCGCTCACTCATATACGCGCGATCGAGCAAGCCCGTTGGCGGGGCCACATGATCGGGATCGGCGAGATACCAGTCACGATCCGCAAAGCCCAGCTTCAGCGCTTCGGCTATCAGGTGCGTTGTCCCAGGATTGACGGATGCGGCACCGCGCCCCAGATCGAACCCGTCCAGCAGCATCAACGCCTGCCCGACCGTAATTGCGCCCGACGACGGCGGGCCCATGCCGCACACGTCGAAGCCCCGATAGGGCGCGCACACCGCAGGGCGTTCGATGGCGCGGTAGCCCGCCAGATCGGCGACGCTCAGGTCGCCGGGATCGGGTTGAGCGCGGGCGACTGCCGCCACTATTTCCTCCGCGATGGCGCCCGTATAGAACGACGCTGGACCCTCGCGCGCGATGCGCTCGAGCGTGGCTGCGTACTGTGGATTGCGCAGCATATGGCCGACCGGCCAAGGACGGCCGTTCGCATCGAAAAAGTAACGTCGCGCATGGTCCGAAAAGCGTGACGCAGTCTCAGCCTCGAGCAGCGCGTGGAGACGCGGCGAGACTGCAAATCCCGTCATCGCCACCCTGATCGCGGGGGCGAACAGGCGGCTCCACGGCAGCGAGCCGTGTTTGCCGTGTACGCCCTCCATAAGTCGCACCGCGCCGGGCGTGCCGACCGACAGCCCCGAACGCACCGCCCGATCGAACGGCATGGGACGCCCGTTGCGCAAAAACCGGTCGGGTCGCGCGGCAGCGGGTGCGGTTTCGCGCCCATCCCAGGTGGTCAGCCGCCGTGATCCTGCGTTCCAATCGAGCCAAAACGCACCCCCTCCTAGCCCCGACGATTGCGGCTCGACGAGCCCCAGCACCAACAGCGTCGCGATCGCTGCATCGGCGGCCGTGCCCCCTGCCCGCAAAACTTCCCGTCCCGCTTGCGCCGCCACCGGATGCGCCGCCACGACCATCGACCGCTCCGCCACGACCAACGGCTTGGCCACGAACCCGGTGGCGGCTTCGGGTTGCGTACGAGGGGGGGTGGAGTCGGTGCACGCTACGCCGACGAGGAGGAAAACGACGACAAAGAGTTTGAGGCCGTGGCGGTGCGCTAGGGTGGCAAGCGTGCACATGGTGTTGGGGATGTCCCGGACAGCGGCGAGTCATCCTGGAGGGTATAGGGCTGGCAGAGCGCTGACCAGCAGCAGGCACGTGGAACTGATCCGTCAGCGCCGTTTCCACTTGAATCGGGTCGTTGGCGCCTCGTCATTTCCATCCTTCCCAGAAACCATCCGATCGCAGGGCGGATGGCTATCCGGGGTCTTTCCCGCTCGTGGTGCGCGATGCGACGTGTGGCCTGAACCTCAAAGAGTGCCGGATACGGGCCCTTCGGTTTCACACGGGCGTGGGCGGGAAACGCGTACGCCGCGATATCGTTGTCACGTCCGCCTCACGTATTGGTGAGAAGACTTTACTTCTCCGCAGCGAAGACTTCCTGCAAGTGCAATGACGGGCTCCGCTCGCAAGCGAGAGCAAATCAAAAGGGGAGGCAGGAAAATGAAAGCTCATTGTCGCGGCATCGCGATTGCGGCCGCTACAGCAGCCGTTGCAGTGACGACAGGTGAACTCGCATCGGCGCAGACCGCTCTACCTGATCAGATCGTCAGCACCATGCGGACCCTTGCGGGTGGCCAGAAGGCCCGACCGAGCGGCGCAAAGGGCCAATGCTACATTGGTATGTTTACTCCGAGTGCCGAGGCGAAGGGATTGTCGGTATCGCTGGCGTTCGACAGGCCGTCACGGATCGTGGCGCGGTTTTCTGTCGGCAGCGGAAACCCCAAGGTCATGGATGGCAACAAGGCGGTCAACCGTGGCTTCTCGTTCCGGATCGACGACGGCGGCAGGGGCCAGACGTCGTTCGTGATGGTCAATGCGCCAATCAACTTCGTGAAGTCCCCAGAACAGATGCTTGCCTTCCTGCAGGCGCGACTGCCCGGTGCAGACGGCAAGCCCGACCCGGCCAAGATCAAGGCGTTCACCGATGCCAACCCGGAAACGACTCTGCAAGGCAAGCATCTCGCCAGCCGCCCGGTTCCGGGGTCATGGGTCGGTGTCAGCTACTGGGGCATTCACGGCTATACGCTCGTGAATGCGAGTGGCGCCAAGCAGCTGGTCAAGTTCCAGATGGTGCCGACGGCCGGCGAGATCGGCCTGACGGATGACGACGCCAAGGCAAAGCCGGCCGACTTCCTCGTCGACGAGCTCCAAAACCGCATGACGGCCAAGGCGCCTGCCGCTTTCGACATGATGGCCATCATGGGGCGACCGGGTGACGAGAAGACCAACGCCACCGAGCAGTGGGTCGATGAGGACAAGCGTCCGCGCACCAAGCTCGGCACACTCTCCATCACTGCAATGGAGAAAAACGAGACTTGCGATGACAGCTTCTTTGATCCCTCGAATCTCGCGAAGGGCGTCGAAGGGCCGGCGAACGATCCCCTGTTCACGGAACGCCAGCCGGCCTATGCCATCTCGATCGGTCAACGCCTCTGATCGGCAAACAGATCAGGATGGATCAGGCAACCGCCTGATCCATCTCGCTCGTCGCAAGAACTCTGGCGCGAGCCAGAGAAATGAGTGAGAAACCACGAATGATCTATCGGATTATGCTTGTCGCATCGCACTTGGGGATGCTTGCCGCGGGCTTCGCACTCGGCGTCTATTTTCTGCCGATTCTGACGGCACCGCCATCGCCCACGACCGCCGACATCCAAACCGTCACTAATGCGGCCACGTTCAAGGGCCGCTTTGCGCGCGACTTGAAGGGCAGCGATTTCCTGCACTGGGGGGAAGGCGAAGTCTTCGTCGGGCGTGACCGCATCGCGCACACCGGCAAGCTGGCGCCTGGGCCCGACTACCGGCTGTATCTGGCGAAATCGTTCGTCGATACCAAGGAAGGCTTCCTCGCGATAAAAACCCAGTCCGTGCAGATTGCCGAGATCAAGACCTTCAACGGTTTTATCGCGCCTGTCCCGACCGCAATAGACGTCACATCCTACACGACGGTGGTGGTCTGGTGCGAAGCCTTCAACCAGTTCATCAGTGCGGCAAAATACAAGTAGGTCGTCGTCCGCAATCCAAACGACAAATCCGGACAGCAAATCGGCAACATTTTGTCGCGAACCTCTTCATACCACTCGTATGCCAGCCGAACGCGACTCTCGCAAACTCCCTCCTGCCGCTCGGCCACTATGAGCGCCTTCGCCAAAACCCCAGTCGCACCCTCCGGCTGCGTGCGCGAGGGTGTGGGGTCGGAGCAGGCGGCGGTGAGCAGGAGACAGAGAACGACAAGGCTGCGGGGGATCAGGTGGTGCGCACGGCGAGCGGTGGGGGTGCGCATGAAGTCGGTGCCCGGATGTGGAGTGCTGTCCGGCAAGGTATAGGGTGCGGGTGGTGCAGAGGCTAGGGGTGGCGAGGTCCCTCATGACCCGACCGCCGATTGCCGACCGTCGGGTTTGGCGTGTGGACAGAGTTTTTTCCTCGCGTCGGTTCTGCACTATTGAATGCGCCTGTGGCCAGTGTTGGCGGCTAGGTCGCGCCCAAAATCGTCATCATGAGCCAAGGAGATCGAGTGCCGATCGCGAGCCATCAGTTCATAGGCTGCCTGTAGCTGTTCGATCTTTTGGACGAGTTCGATATTCAGCCTGGCTGCTCGAACATTGGCCTCCTTCAGCTCCCGCCGACGAGAGTGCCGTTCGATCATATTCTGCATGCGAACGATCAGTTCGACGCGGTCGATGGGCTTGTGCAGGAAATCCGTCGCACCGGCTTTCAGGGCCTGATGGAGCGTTTCCTTTCTCTCGTCCCAAGTCACTACCACGACAGGCACGTCCCGCAGGCGGTCGTGCTCGCGGAACTGACGCAAGAACTCCGTGCCGCTCATTCCCGGCATCACGAAATCGAGCAAGATCAGATCAGGCTCGTGCTCGGTGCACCATGCCAACGCGCGTTTGGGGTCCGTGAATATCACGGCGTCCAGCGCCATATGTCGCAAATATCCCTTGATCAGCAAGGCATTCGACAAAACATCGTCGATGATCACAATCTTTTCCATTTTAGAAAGCCTTGTGTTCAAACGGTTAATTGGATCTGAGCACACGTTTCTCCGATGGCGCGCTCGAGCGGCCCAACATGACGTTCGACGGTCCCGACATCCGGTGAGTTCAACGCGATACGGCCAGCGATGGCGGCGATCCGAGTGGCGCCAAAATTGAGCGCCATACCTGTGAGGCTGTGTGCTGCCGCGCGCGCTGCGTCCAAATTTTCAGCGACGATAGCAGCCTTGATCAGATCGAGGGCCCGTACGGCCTCGGGTGGGATGCTGGCCATCACCTCGCGCAGATCGTCCTGCAAGGCATCGCGCAACGTCGACAGAGTTGCGTCATCGAAAATGGGCGCAGACCATTTATGCTCGATCACCACGTCGTTTCCCTCAAATGCAAGAGCAGTGGAGAGGGTGTCTCCAGGCCGATACGGGGTAATTGCTCACCCCTCGCAGCCGCCGATCAAGCGGAAGCGGCGCTGGTTGGTGCGGC
>JANOKV010000088.1:0-3150 GCA_031419415.1 Hyphomicrobiales bacterium
GCCGGGTAACGTCCAAAGACACGCCGCCATGTCGATCTCGGACCATCGCGCCCCAAGCGCCTCTCCGGAGCGTGCGGCCGTCAGGATCGCAAATTCGAGGCAGCGGGCAGCGATGGCTGGCCGCTGCCGGACATCCGACACGAAGGCAGCCACGTCGGCAAACGGCATCGCTTTCAGGTGTCCGCGCTGCAACCGTTGGCGCTTTGGCAAGAGATAGGAAAGCGTGCCACGCCAGCGCGCGGGATTGGCTCGGTCCTCGGGGAGCAATCCGCGCACTCGCGCTGCATCGAGCACGGCCTCGATACGTCCGCGGACCCGACCTGCCGTCTCTGCTTTCGCGATCCAGATAGGTTTCAAGACGGCAAGGACATCGGCGACAGTGATCTCGTCGACGCGCCTGTGCCAGATCGCACCACCGTGGTTCTCGAGCGTCGTCAGCCATTGCGCTTCACTCTTGGCGTTTCTCCATTCGCCCTTTTTGCTCGCGTGAAGGTCCTCAGCGACGGCCCGAAAGGTCGCCTCGCCCTTAGCCTCATCGACCCGGCGCGCGTCGATCGGGTCGACGCCATCCGCCAATTGCGCGCGGCATTGCGCTGCAAGCTCGCGGGCGCGGGCAAGTCCGACCGCTCCGGCCGAGCCGAGCCCCATCTCACGGAGCCGACCCCGCGAACGGTAGAGGAAGGCCCAATGGCGACCGCCGGTCGGCGTGATCACGAGGTAGAGGTTGCCGCCGTCAGCGTGACGGCCGGGCGTTTTCAGCGTCTCGACGGTGCGCGCGTTCAGTCGGTTGATCCGTCGGGCCATCTGCCACCCTTTTCGGTCGAATCGAGTTGGGGTCGCCCCTAACTCCGCCCCTAACAGCAAACGCGGATTTCGTCGAACTGGTACGAACGTGAAAGTTCGGATATCCGTCTAAGAGATTGGAAAGTCAGGGGTCAGGGGAACGCCCATGAACCTGGGCGGACGCCACTATGGCAGACCTACGGGGCGCCATAGCTTTTCGTAAAGACATTGTTATGGAGTAGATGAAGGCATGGAGACTGTTGCCAGGATCGCGCGCTAAAAACTCGTGCAGAGCAGCATGGTTTCCGAACTCTCGTGCAGAGGCACAAAACCACCCTACAAGCCGAGTTTGTTCGACGGTCGCGCGCGGGAGTTTTCAACCCTCGGACGCATGAGCAGCGCGCCACTGGTTTCCATGCAAAGGCTGCCGTAAAGATCAGCTGCGTTCGGGTGGGAACGCAGGGACCGGGAGCGGCCCTCTCAGAACCTCTGTCCTGCCAAAATCTCCGCCCCGATTTTCCGTTTCAGATATTTTCCATCCTTCGGGCTCGCCAGATACTCCCCGTTCTGGACCATGACCTTGCCGCGCAAGATCGTCACCGTCGGCCACGCGAAGATCTCATGGCCTTCCCAGGGTGTGTAATCGGTTTCGTGCAGATCGGCGGCGCGCACTTGGCCACGGCGCGACGGGTCGAGGATCGTGATGTCGGCGTCACTGCCGGCGGCGAGGCAGCCTTTGCGTGGATACATCCCCATGATTTTCGCCGCATTGGTCGAGACGAGATCAACGTATCGGTTCAAGGAGTAGCCACGCCGCGCCACCATTTCCGTGTACATCACCGCAAGCCGTGGCTCGACGCCGGAATTGCCGCCCGTGGTGTCGTCGATGCGGTTGCCGGCGATCTTTTCTTTCAGCGTGCAGCACAGCTCATCCGTCGCCACACAGTTGATCGCGCCATCGAGCGTGCCGGCCCACAGCTCCTTCTGGTCCGCTTTCGATTTGAGCGAAGGATAGGTGTGATACATCTGACCGTTGGGGCGTTTGTAGTCTTCGTCCGAAAACAGCATGTATTGGTGCAGCGTCTCACCGTAGATCGGCATGCCTTTGGCCTGGTATTCGCGGATCGCTTGCACACCGGTGCCCGCCGACACGTGCATCATGTAGAGCGCGGTGCCCGGTACCGACTCGGCCAGCCGCAGAACCCGGCGGAAACTCAGATCTTCCGAGAGCTGGCTATGCGCTTGCGAGAGGTACTCGAAGCCGACGCGCCCCTCGCGGATCAGCTTGGCGTACATGTGCATGACGAGGTCGTTGTCCTCGGCGTGGATGACGCCCATGCCGCCGTTGGCCGAGAGCACCTGGAAGGCTTCCCAGATGTCGCCGAAATCGATCATGCGGCCGGTGCGCGAGGGCAGAATGTTGGTCGTGAACATCTTTAGCGTCGGATAGCCGGCTTGAATCGCTTCCGCGAGCTGGCCGCCGAAAGTGTGGTGTGGTTCCGAATGCAGCATGATGTGATAGGCCCAATCGCACGGGCTTTTCCCGACGAAGTCCTTGTCGCGCGCCTCGATGCCTTGCAGCGCCGTTTGACCTTCGCGCCAGTAAGAGAAGTCGATGAACGTCGTCGTGCCGCCGTAGAGGGCGGCCTTGCCGACCTGCTCAGGACCCACCGTCGTCATCGGTTTGCCGTCGGGCATGGTCCACTGATGGTGGAGATGGACGTGCGGATCGATGCCGCCCGGCATGACGATTTTACCCGCAGCGTTGATTTCCTTTCCCGCACCGGCCGGCAATGCGCCCGGCGCCGCGACGGCGGCAATAGTCTCGCCGGAGATGGCGACGTCGGCTGTGATGACGCCATGTGGTGTGACGACGTCACCGCCGCGAATGATGAGATCGAGCATGCATGCCTCCCCGTGCCAGGACCTGCCGCCTGGAGTTCGCCCCAGCCTAAGCCGCCGTGGCAGTTCAGAGCAACGAGGATCGACATCGCGGGATGAGGCGGCACAACTCGTAGGGCGCAATAGGCCGGACTTGATCCGGCCGTATTGCGCCGCCGCGAGTCCGCCCTCGCCGATGGAACGTGTGGCGCGGCGCAATACGCCAAGAAGCTATTGCGCCCTACGGGTCCTGCGGTTCCCGCGGGCGTCAGGGTTACCGAGTTCGACTTGCCAGTCGCGCGAGGACGGGGCAGGGTTCGGCTCGGGCGGACACGGGAAAGGCAGACGATGGCTGGTTATGATCTGATCCTCAAAGGCGGGCGCGTCATCGATCCCGCACAGTCGATCGATGGGGTGAACGACGTCGCATTCGCCGGGGGCAAGGCGGCCGCCGTCGGGCGCGACCTGAAGGCGGGTCCAGGCACG
>JANOKV010000089.1:0-17350 GCA_031419415.1 Hyphomicrobiales bacterium
GCCCGCGCTCGCCGCCCTTTTATTCAAGCCGCACGATGACGGTTCGCCGACACGTCGAAAAACATTCGGCGCCACGTTGATGAGGCCCGTGCATTGGTTTTTCGACGCGTTCAACCGCGTCTTCGACCGGTTCGCCAATGGTTACGCCGCGCTCGTGCGAATGTCGGCGCGGGTTTCGGGTGTGATGCTCGTGGCCTTCGCCGGCTTCGTCGGGCTCGCGGGGTGGCTCGTTGCCACGACGCCGTCCGGCTTCATTCCGGCGACCGATCGCGGCATCGTCATCGTCTCGTTGACGTTGCCGCCAGGGGCATCGATCGAGCGCACGCACACACTGATGAAAGAGGTCAACGAGATCATTTTGGCGACGCCGGGCTTCAAGCATACGTCGGGGTATGCCGGTCGTTCCGGGGCGACCTTCACCAATGCATCGAACGCCGCCGCCATTTTTACCGTGCTCGAGTCGCACGAGGTGCGCGACCAGAAGGGCCTCAACCTCACCGCCATGGTCGCTGACTTGCGACGCCGGTTGTCGGGTCTCCAAGATGCGATGGCGATCGTGATCGTCCCGCCGGTGGTGCGTGGCATGGGCAATGCCAGTGGTTTTGCCATGCGTCTCCAGGACAAGATGGGCATCGGCTCCCAGGAGCTGTCGCAAATTGCCCAGGACCTCATTCGGACGGCGAACACAACGCCCGGTATTCAGAACACCTTCACGACGTTTCAGGCGGTGACGCCGCAAATTTTCGTCGATATCGACCGGGACAAGGCGCAGATGCTGCGCGTGCCGCTCAACAACGTCTTCGAGGCGTTGCGCATCTACATGGGCTCGGCCTACGTCAACGACTTCAACATGTTCGGGCGGACGTGGCGGGTCACGGCGCAGGCCGACGGCGTATTCCGGCTCGATGCCGACAACGTCAATCGCATCAAAGTGCGCAATGGCGATGGGCAGATGGTACCGCTGGGCAGCCTCGTGCGGTTCCGCGAAATCGTCGGGCCCGAGCGCGTGCCGCGTTACAACCTGTTTCCGACGGTCGAGGTGCAAGGCTCTTCTGCGCCCGGTGTGTCGTCGGGCCAAGCTCTCGCCATCATGACGGACGTCGCCGCGCGCACGTTGCCCGAAGGCGTCACGTTCGAATGGACTGACCTGTCCTTCCAGGAAAAGCGCGCCGGCCGAACCGGGTATTATATTTTCGCACTGTCGGTGCTGTTCGTCTTCCTGGCGCTGGCGGCCCAATACGAGAGCTGGTCGTTGCCACTGACCATCATCCTGATCGTGCCGATGTGTCTGCTGTCGGCGATCGCGGGTGTGCGCTTCCACGGCCAGGATATCAATATCTTGACGCAGATCGCCTTTGTCGTGTTGATCGGCTTGGCGGCGAAGAACGCAATTCTGATCGTCGAGTTCGCACGTCAGCTCGAAGACAAGGGACATGACCTCGTCGAGGCGGCCGTCGAGGCGTGCCGACTGCGACTGCGGCCGATCCTGATGACGTCACTCGCCTTCACTCTGGGCGTCTTGCCGCTCTACTGGGCGAAGGGCGCTGGCGCCGAGATGCGCCAGGCGCTGGGTCTAGCCGTCTTCTGGGGTATGATCGGCGTCACGTTCTTCGGTCTCATCTTCACGCCGGTGTTCTACATCGTCATTCGTCGCCTGACGATGCCTAAGAGGTCGCCCGAGGCTGGTCGACCCTCGTCTTTCGCGTCGCAACCGGCGGAGTGAGCGGCCAGGGTCGCTGCCTGCCGGATCACAGTCCCTCGATGGTTTCGGCGACGAGATGATCGACGACATCGGCCAAGGCGGCTTCTGTCGATCGTCCCTGCGAAACGGCCGAATTGTAGACGGCGATCTGCCGGTCAGCGCTCGTTCCTTCGCGGGCGATGGTTCGCGCGTGGGCCACTTCGGCCGCGCAATCGAGCGCGGCGGCGTCCTCGGCGATGATGACGAGAATTTCCTCGAGAAGGGCCGTGTAGGGCACGAGTTCTCCGCGGCCGAAGTCGAACAAACTGCCTTCGACGCCGTAGCGCTGGGCGCGCCACCGATTTTCTTCGAGCAGGAACACTGGGTAGGTCCGCCAGGTCTGGTTGGAGCGCCGGATGCGATAGAGCATGCGGCACAGGCAGACGTAGAGCGCGGCGATCGACAGCGCGTCATCGATGCGTGTCGCGACATCGGTGATGCGCATCTCGAGGGTGGGAAAGCGCGCCGACGGTCGCAAGTCCCACCAGATTTTGGAGGCGTCTTCCATGACGCCCGCAGCAACGAGAATATCGATCGTGCGGCGATATTCATCCCAACCGTTGAACCGACCCGGCAGGCCCGTTCGCGGGCTGCTGTGGCTCAGAGCGAGCCGAAAGCTTTTCAGCCCCGTGTCGCGGCCCTGCCAGAATGGCGATGATGTCGAGAGCATCAGCAGGTGCGGCAGAAAATAACGCACCTGGTTCATGATATCGATCCGCAGCTCGGGATCTTCGATTCCCACGTGGACGTGCATGCCGCTGATCACGAGACGCTGGCCGACGGCTGCGAGATCCCGCTCGAGTTCGAGATAGCGTTCTTTCGGTGTCGTTTGGACGTTTTCCCAACGGCCGAAAGGGTGGGTTCCGGCGGCAATCGGCGCGAGACCGAAGGTGGCCGATTGGCGGCTGATCGCAGATCGCAAGTGCGCCAGTTCATCTCGGGTTTGGCGAAACGAGCGGCTGACGGACGTTCCAATCTCGATTTGCGAGCGCAGGAATTCTGGGCTCACACGGTGGCCGAGTTCGGCGCTGAGTGCTTCCATGAGGGCGGTGGGAGCCGGCGCGAGGTCGCGTGTCGCCACGTCGACCAAGTGGTATTCCTCTTCGATGCCGAAGGTGAACGTCGGTTCTTCGAGCATGGATGAACCTCCTCGACGGCGTGGCGTGTGTCCCGCACGAGCCGCAGATACGAAGCTGACAATACGCAGATTGCGGCATCGTTCCGCCAAGGCTCGCGTTCGTGTGCGCCCGTGCTGCCGACCAAAACCCTATCCGAACCAGGAGAATCTCGACTGAATCCGCACGCATTTCCCGGTGATCGTATGTCGACGCCAACCTGGGCGGCAGCGCGCCACGGGTTCAACCAATTTGCCCACATCCAGACGCGGCGCGACCGGCGCGGCGCTCGCAGCCGACGTCGCCGAGATCACGGCGCCACCGAGCAGCAGCACTATGGCGGTGAGGCGGATAAGCAGGGCGAGTATCCTTCCGGGTTTAGGTCATCCGAACGCGCGCGGACACGTGCTACCTCGACCCGACACAACCATGAAGCGCCCCACTGCGGCGAAAATTATCGTCGGGGGACGTGCTGGATAGGCGCCGATAGCCGGGATGGGGCGTTCCCTTCCCGGTGTCATCAGACCTCTTCTTCGCCTTCGGGCGTGCCGACGATGATCGAGACGTCGGCGCCCTCGTCCTCTTCCGGCTCGAGGAACGTCTCCTCGTCGCCTGCAGCGATCGTCTCTTCGGCGGCCTCGACATCGGCCAGACCGTCCTCGGCCTCGACTTCAGGCGCGTCCGGAGCGACCGTCACGTATTCGGGTTTGCGCCGGCGGCCACCTTCGCCGGCATTGCCGGTGCCCAGGCTCGCCGCGGGCGGCACGACGAACACAGTGCTGCATGCCGGGCAGGTAATGGGGTCGTGCTGGAGGTCGTAGAAACGAGCACCACAAGCCGTATTCTGGCAGGTGCGTTTTGTTCCACGCGCGGCTTTTGTAGCTGCCATGAGGAGCCTCGCTCAGGATGAATGGGATCGGGGGTGCCTATTACATGCCCGTCGCAGGCTGTCAAAAGCATTCCACAGGCGAGCGTCGGCGCTTGCGGGGGTGAGCCGACGCGCGGCGAGGCAGGTCGCACGGAAGTTGACAGGGGCGCCTGTGTCGGCACATGACCAGGGGTCAACGCCCGCCAGAGGGACTGTCGCCCGTGCATACTGCACCATCAAAGCCGCTCACCGCCTCGCGTTCCGGCCCACTCGTCGGTCGAATTCGTGTTCCTGGCGACAAGTCGATCTCGCATCGGGCCCTCATCTTGGGGGCGCTTGCGACAGGCACGACCCGGATCACCGGCCTCCTCGAGGCCGAGGATGTGGTGAATACCGCCAAGGCGGTCACGGCGCTTGGCGCGCCGGCTGTTCGCCTGGGGCCCGTCTGGGAGGTCAAAGGGCGCGGCGTCGGGGGGCTCATTGAACCGTCAGGCGATCTCGATTTCGGCAATTCGGGCACCGGCTCTCGTTTGATGATGGGCGTGATCGCCGGCAACGACGTCACCGTGCGCATGATCGGCGACGCTTCACTGTCTGGGCGACCGATGCGGCGCGTTCTGACGCCCCTGCGGCAAATGGGATTGTCGGTGGAGGACGACCGCGAAACCTTGCCACTGCGCCTGACCGGCACGTCGGGACTGGTTCCGATCGAATATCAGACGCCGGTGCCGTCGGCCCAAGTGAAGTCTGCGATCCTACTGGCGGGACTTGCGGCGGCTGGCGAAACCACCGTGATCGAGCGCGAGGCCACGCGGGACCACACCGAGCGGATGTTTCGCTATTTCGGCGCCCAGGTGCGCACAGCCGTCCGGGACGGCATGACGGCGATTACCGTGGAGGGCCAATCGGAGCTCGAGGGCCGCGACGTCATCGTGCCGTCCGATCCCTCATCGGCGGCGTTTCTGGTGGCGGCGGCGGCGATCATTCCGGGCTCGGAGGTCGTCATCGAAGGCGTGCTGATCAATCCCACGCGCACCGGTTTCTATACGACGCTGGTCGAGATGGGGGCGGATGTGGCCTTTCTCGATGAACGCCAGTCGGGTGGGGAGAACATCGCCGATATCAGGGTCCGGCATCGCCGATTGACCGGTGTGCGCGTCCCGGCGCAGCGCGCCCCGACCATGATCGACGAATATCCTATCCTTTCGGTCGTCGCAGCCTTCGCCGATGGCGAGACGCGTATGGACGGTTTGGCGGAACTGAAGGTCAAAGAAAGCGATCGGCTCGCCGCCACCGCGGCTGGCCTCATCGCCAACGGCATCGACGCCAAAGTGGACGGCGACAGCCTGATTGTCGCAGGCAGTTCGGCGCCCCGGGGTGGGGGCCTCGTCGTCACGCACATGGATCATCGGATCGCTATGGCGTTCCTCGTTCTGGGGCTGGCCACCGATCGGCCTGTCACCATCGATGACGTGAGCTTCGTCGCGACCAGTTTCCCGGAATTTCGTGGGCTCGTTGAAGGTCTTGGCGGGATCTTTACCGACAATTGACGATGTGTTGCAGTTATCCCCGCCGGTAAGCGTGTTTTCACGGCGTCGGCAGCACTATGGAATAAGGTGCGGTTTAGGCCCTAAGGCCCGTTGCACCGTTGGACGATCATCACTATCTTTGCGAGAATACTCTGACGGTGATGGGGGCCGCTCCAAGCCGTAGCAACACTGGGGAGGAAAAATAGATGAGTTTACGCTCACGCCTTGCTTACCTTGTCGGCGTTTTGGCACTGGTTGCCGGCTCGTTCGTGATGGCGGTCGATTCCGCCGATGCACGCGCGGGCAAGGGCAATAGTTCTGGAAGCCGCGGCAGCAACACCCAATCCGCTCCGCCACCGACGGCGACGTCGCCGGGTCAGGCTGCTCCTATCAATCGGACGATCACATCGCCGGGTAAATCTGCGGCCACGGCCGGTGCTGCGACGGCAGCCGGTGGCGCCGCCACCCAGGCTTCGCGTTTCGGTGGCATGAAGGGGCTTTTGCTCGGCGGCTTGATCGGCGCAGGGTTGGCTTCGATGCTGGGCGCCGGTGCGCTCGCCAGCGTGCTCGGTTTCGTTCTGCAGATGGCGCTGATTGCTGGCATCGTGTTGCTCGTGGTCGCGTTCTTCCGCAGCCGCTCGGCGAATAAGCCGGCATTGGCCACGGCTGATGCGGCAAGCGCTTCGGCTCAGCCCAATCAGTCGCTGAGCCAGCGGGTCGCTGCCTCCTCGTTGGGTGGCGGCGCAGCGACAGTCAGCGTCCTGCCGGCAGATTTCAGCGCCTTCGAGCGCCTGCTCGGCGAAATCCAAGGGGCTTACGGCCGCAACGACATCGATGCGCTCGGTCAGCGCACGACACCGGAAATGCTGTCCTACTTCGCGCAAGAACTCGATGAGGACGCCAAGAAGGGCCACCTCAACGTGTTGACCGACGTGAAGTTGCTGCAGGGCGATCTGTCGGAAGCTTGGCGCGAGGGCAACCTCGAGTACGCGACCGTTGCCATGCGCTATTCGCTGATCGACGCCACGGTCGAAGCGAAGACGGGTCGTATCGTGTCGGGAAGCAAGGACGAGCCTGTGGAAGGCACCGAGATCTGGACGTTCTGCCGGCCTGCGAACGGGCGCGCCGATCAGTGGGAACTGTCGGCGATCCAGCAGACCGAGTAATCCTTGGGTCACGGGTTCGAGAAGTCACGGAAGGCCTCGTCGCAAGACGGGGCCTTCCGCATGTCTTATCCATTTAAATAAATTATTTCAGCGACTTACGAAAAGAGCGACTCAGCGCTCGCCAAGTCTTGAATCCGGGCTCCAACATCCTAAATGGTCTGGTGTGCACGCCTCTCGAGGGTGCACGAACACCCGCCGGGCCCGTCTTGGGCCGGCATTTTCAACCTCGCTTCTCGAAGGAGGACGACCATGAGACCATTTGATTTTGCCCCTCTCTATCGCTCGACCGTCGGCTTTGACCGCCTGGCTCAACTGCTCGACAGCGTCGCAGGCGTCGACAACGACGCGCCGAGCTATCCCCCCTACAACATCGAACGCCTCGGCGAGAACGAGTACCGCATCACGATGGCCGTCGCAGGTTTCAGCGAGGCCGAGTTGGAACTCGAGGTCAAGGAACAGAACTTGACCGTCAAGGGGGTAAAGGCGCCCGAGGACAAGGAGCGTAAGTTCCTGCACCGGGGGATCGCCTCCCGCGCGTTCGAGCGCCGCTTCCAGTTGGCCGATCACGTAGAAGTCAAGGGTGCGGCCCTTCAGGACGGGTTCCTGAATATCGACCTCGTGCGCAATGTGCCCGAGCGTTTGAAGCCGCGCTCGATCGCGATCGGCGCCGGTGCGCCCAAGCAGATCGAAGTCGCGTGAATTTGACGTAGGGATCGACATCTCGTCGAACCTTCAGGCTGGAGAGGCGGGTGGCGGCAGTCCACCCGCCTCTTTTCCATTGGAGGCCAATCGTTGTGGCCCATGCGCGCAGCTACCGCACTTGAAGCGGCGTTCAGCATGCGTTACCAGAAGGCCAACTCGCGTCGGAGGGGTCCGGCCGGGGGGAGGCGAGGGTGAACTTCAAATGAGCATTGATACCTCCGACGGCCACGAGGCCATGGACTATCGAGAGCATATCCGGACGTACAACGGGTTTTTGAAGGGTACCGTTGCGTTGACCGTGCTCGTCTGCGTGCTCCTTTTGGGTATGCTGATTTTTCTGGCTTGAGGTGACCGAGCCGGAACGTTCCCTGCGGCGACCAATCGCGCGCCGCGGGGCTTTTGCTTCGGGTCCGCAGTGCGTGACGATGGTCATTCGTGGAGCGCCGATGTCATGGTGATGGTTGCGGTCACGCCCGAAGCGAAGGGAGAGCCGCGCATCGCCGTCTCACCCGAGACGGTCAAGAAGCTGACGGCGCTCGGTTGCACCGTGCGCATCGTGGCTGGATCGGGTTTGCTGTCGCGAATTTCTGACGACACCTATCGGTTGGCAGGGGCAAGGATCGTCGAAAACGCCGCTGATGCGGTTGCCGACGCTGACCTCCTCCTGAAGGTGCAGCGCCCCTCGTTGCATGAGGTGTCGGCGCTGAAAGCGGGCGGCATGGCTGTTTCCATCATGAGCCCGTTCGATGATCGCGAGGGGCTCGACGCTCTCGCTGGAACGGGGCGTTCCCTGTTTGCCATGGAATTCATGCCGCGCATCACGCGGGCGCAGTCGATGGACGTTCTGTCGAGCCAAGCCAATCTCGCCGGCTATAAGGCCGTGGTCGACGCCGCGTCGTTGTTCGAACAAGCCTTGCCCTTGATGATGACGGCCGCTGGCACCGTTCCGGCCGCACGTGTGTTCGTCATGGGCGCAGGCGTCGCGGGCCTGCAGGCGATCGCCACGGCGCGCCGCATGGGCGCCATCGTCACCGCCACCGACGTGCGCCCGGCCACCAAGGAGCAGGTCGCGTCGCTCGGCGCGAAGTTCATCGCCGTCGAGGATGACGAATTTCGTCAGGCGCAAACCGCCGCGGGCTATGCCAAGCCGATGTCGGAATCCTACCAACTCAAGCAGGCCGAGCTCATTGCCAGCCATCTCAAGACACAAGACATCGTCATCACCACAGCACTGATCCCGGGCCGGCCGGCGCCGCGCCTGGTCAGCCGTGAAATGGTGGACTCGATGAAGCCTGGCGCCGTCATCGTCGATCTGGCAGCCGAGCGCGGTGGCAACTGCGAAGTCACCCAGCCGGGCAAGTTGATCGATCATCGTGGGGTTCGCATCTACGGGCCGATCAATCTGGCCCGCAGCGTGCCGGTCAACGCTTCTGCGCTCTATGCCAAGAACCTGCTCAATTTCCTCGACACGATGTTCGACAAGAAAACAAAAGAGTTGAGCGTCGACTGGAACGACGACGTCGTCAAAGGCACGTTGATCGCCAAGGACGGCCAGGTCGTTCATGCCAACCTGCTCTCGGGAGGGGCATAGCATGGCCAAGTTACTTTTCGGGATGCTCGCTGCCCTCCTCCCCACGCCGGCATTGGCGGCCGGCTCTGGCGACATCAGCCCGTTCGTCTATCAATTCATGGTGTTCGTGGTCGCCATCTTCGTGGGCTACTACGTCGTCTGGTCGGTGACGCCGTCCTTGCACACGCCGCTGATGAGCGTCACCAACGCGATTTCTTCGGTGATTGTCGTCGGTGCGCTTCTGGCGACCGGTGTGCCGCTGATCGCGTCCGGATCAGGTCTGGCGAAGGTGTTCGGCTTTCTCGCGCTGATCATGGCTTCAATCAACATTTTCGGTGGGTTCATGGTCACGCAGCGCATGCTGGCGATGTACAAGAAGAAAGAGCCGAAATGACATTCGCAGTCGAGTGCGCACTCTCACTATCGGGCAATGCGTCGATCGGGAGGCTCGTGACATGAACGCCAATGTCGTCGCCTTCCTCTATTTGGCGTCAGGCGTGCTCTTCATTCTCGCCTTGCGCGGGCTGTCGAGCCCCGAAACCGCGCGTACCGGAAATACATTCGGAATCGTCGGCATGGTGCTGGCGATCATAACCACGCTGGCGCTTGTCGCCCAGTTCGAGGATGTGCTGACTTGGGCGATGATCGTCGGCGGACTCGGCATCGGTGGCGTCATCGGTGGCCTCACCGCCAAACGCATTTCCATGACGGCGATGCCGGAGCTGGTCGCCGCATTCCATAGCCTCGTGGGCTTGGCCGCCGTGTTCGTGGCCGCTGGCGCCCTTTATGCGCCGGAGGCCTTCAACATCGGTCGACCCGGCGCAATTCCGGCCATCAGCCTGCTCGAGATGTCCGTCGGCGTCGCCATCGGTGCGATCACGTTCACGGGCAGCGTCATTGCCTTCGCGAAATTGTCGGGACGCATGTCCGGAAAACCGATAATTCTCCCCTCGCGGCATGCCATCAACGCCGGGCTCGCCGCAGCGATCATCGTGCTCATCTATCTCTTCTGCGTCTCGGGTGGCGACGTGCGCCTGTTCTGGGTGATCACGGCTGCGGCCTTGTTGTTTGGTGTGCTCATCATCATTCCGATCGGCGGCGCGGACATGCCGGTCGTCGTGTCCATGCTCAACTCCTACTCGGGTTGGGCGGCGGCGGGCATCGGCTTTACCCTCGGTAACGTCGCGCTGATTATCACCGGAGCCCTCGTCGGGTCGTCTGGCGCCATTCTGTCCTACATCATGTGCAAGGGCATGAACCGCGCATTCCTATCGGTGATCGCCGGCGGGTTCGGTGGGGAAACGGCGGCGGCGGGCGCGGGAACGCAGGAGCAGAAACCAGTCAAACTCGGTTCGGCGGAGGATGCGGCGTTCCTTCTGAAAAACGCGAGCAAAGTCATCATCGTGCCGGGCTACGGCATGGCGGTCGCGCAAGCCCAGCATGCCTTGCGCGAGATGGCGGACAATCTCAAGAAAGCCGGCGTCGAAGTGCGCTATGCGATCCACCCGGTCGCGGGGCGCATGCCCGGCCACATGAACGTGTTGCTGGCCGAAGCCAACGTGCCCTATGACGAAGTTTTCGAGCTTGAAAACATCAACTCCGAGTTCTCCCAGACCGACGCCGTCTATGTCATCGGCGCCAACGACGTCGTCAATCCGGCGGCCGAAGACGACCCGTCCTCGCCGATCTACGGGATGCCGGTGTTGCAGGTCTGGAAAGCCGGGACCGTGCTCTTCAACAAGCGCAGCCTCGCCTCAGGCTATGCTGGCATCGACAATTCGGTGTTTTATCGCGACAACACCGTCATGTTGCTCGGCGATGCGAAGAAGATGACCGAGGAAATCGGCAAGTCCATCGCCCACTGACGCCGATCTTCCCGACAATCGCCGCCACCTGGTTGCCACTGGACCCCACACCGCTAAACTACCCCGCATCATCGATGCCGAGGAGACTGCGGCTATGACCGAGCGGGCCAATCAACGCATTGCCTACTTCAATGGCGCCTACGTTCCGGAAGCCGAGGTGCGCGTTCCCTATCGGGACCGCAGCTTCATTTATGGCGACGGGTGCTTCGACATGACCCGCACGTTTGCCGGCAAGCCCTTCCGCGTCGAAGAGCACATCGATCGGTTTTATCGCTCCCTCGCCTATCTGCGCATCGATATCGGCATGTCGGCCAAGCAGATGATCGATGTCACGCACGAGGTGGTGCGTCGCAACGCACACCTGCTCGGCGAGGGTCAAGACTGGTGGGTCGGCCAGCGGGTCTCGCGCGGCGTCAAGGCCGTCGGCGACGAGGGCTGGGATCATGTGGGTCCCAATGTCATCGTCGATTGCCAGCCGTTGCCGTTCAAGGCGCGCGCGGCGCATTATCGGGATGGCATCAGGGTCATCATTCCCTCGGTGCGGCGCACGCCTCCCTCGTCGTTGTCACCGCGCGTGAAGACGCACAACTATCTCAACATGATCGTCGCCGATCAGGAGGTGCGCGACCGCGATCCCGACGCGTGGGCCGTCCTTCTCGATGAAAACGGCAACCTGTGCGAAGGCATGGGCTCCAACATCTTCGTCGTCAAAGACGGGCGAATCTCCACGCCGCAGGGACGATATGTGTTGGAGGGCGTGTCGCGGCATACGGTGATTGAACTTGCCCGAGCGCAGGGCCTCGAATTGGTCGAACGTGATATCGATCTCTACGATGCCTATACGGCCGATGAAGTTTTCCTCACCTCTACCAGTTTATGCATCTGCCCCGTCGCCAAGGTGAATGGCGCGGTGATCGGTGCGGGGCAGGTGCCTGGTCCCGTTGTTGCGAAGTTGACGGCGGCCTATTCAGAGTCGGTCGGTTGCGACATTCCAGGTCAGTATCTACGCCATTTGGAGTGATCGTCCTTTCGCCGACAAATGAAAAGGCCCTCGCGCGCGAGGGCCTTTCCAAGTGCTCAAACAGGGATCGGGATCACGCGCGCCGACTCCTGTTCGCTTGGCTGTGTCGCGTTACTTCTTCATGGCCGGGCTGGTCGTGCTGCTACCAGAGCTGCCCGTCCCGCTACCGGTCGTCGCGCTGTCCATGAACATGCCGGCTTGGCAGCCCTTCAGGAACTCGGCGCTCGAAAGCTGGCCGTCACTGTTCGTATCGACCTGCGAAAATGACGTGGTGTAGGCCTGGGCCTGCGACTGCGACACCGAGGCGGCGTTCGACGGATTCATCTTGCTCCACATCGACTCGCATTGAGCTTGCGTCATTTGCATTTTCGGCTGCGCAGTCGCGCCTGGCGTTGTCGGCGAGGTTTGTGCGAACGCCGATCCCATGCCCATCAACAGGGCAAAAGCAGAGGCTGAGATGATCTTTTTCATGAGGCTACTCCGAAGTGTTCAATGACAGATGAGCGTGATCCCTTGGCCGCAAAACGCGACACATGAGGAATGGTTGCGTCGAAGAAAACGCGTCGACGAAGCGCGCTGATGGCAATCTTCGGCATGATGCCGCATAGGCGGAGCCGCTGCGTCGCGACATAATTCTGCGAGTCGAGTGGCCCTGCCAAACACCGAGTAACGCTTTCGGTGGTCTTTGATTGCAATCAGGGAGGAGTTCGGGGGCATGCGCGTTACGAAGCGCCTTCTGGGATTGATTGCAGGTTGCGTTCTTGGCGCCGTGTTGGCGCTCGCTGCAATTGCAGGCGCTGGAGCCCGCAGCCCCGCCATGGACCTCGGAGCGTTCGGCCCTCAAGGCCCGCGCATGCGCGAGCAGCTCTGGCTTCTCCCCAGTGCGGACCGCCACGTTCCGCTGCGCGCCACCGTCTTTCGCCCCACTGACGATGCGCCGATGCCCAAGGGTGTCATTGCGCGACCCGGCCAGCGACCTATGGTCGTCATCAATCATGGGACGTCGGAGTGGACCCGTCACGCCGTCGCCATGCCGGTGTATTATTGGCTGTCGCGGTGGTTCGTCGATCGCGGTTATGTCGTGGTGTTGCCGCAGCGACGCGGCCACGGCGCAACGGGCGGAGACCTCGTGGAGGCGCGCGGCAATTGCGCGGACCCCGATCACTTCACGTCTGGCCTTCTCGCCGCGGAGGATATCGCGGCATCCATCGCCTACATGAAAGAGCAGTCGTTCGTTGCGCCCGGCGAGACGATCGCTGTGGGCATTTCGAGCGGAGGCTGGGCTTCGCTGGCGCTGGCCTCGCGAGGCGACTCGGATGTTCGGGCCGTGATCAATTTCGCTGGTGGGCGCGGCGCGCACGCTTTTGGGCGACCCCACGCCATTTGCGCTCCGGCACGGCTCGTTGAAGCGATGGGGCGATACGGCGCCTCGGCCCGCGCGCCGACGATGTGGCTCTACGCCGAGAATGACAGCTATTTCGGGCCCGAAATCGCGCGCGCCATGCATACGTCTTGGACGGATGCAGGTGGCATAGCGGACCTTCACGTGCTTCCCAAGTACGGCACGGAGGGCCATGCCCTGGCCGATGATCAAAACGGTTGGTATCTGTGGGGAAGCGCCTTGCAGACCTTCCTCGAGCGCGTCCCGCGCCAGCAGTCGGGCCAGCCGCCGCTACAGGCGGCCTCGGCCGGCTGGAAACTTCCCTGGTGAAGCGACCGGACGCCGAACGTGCGCGGCTCATTCAATCCAGGAGCACCGATTTAATCTCGTTCCACCGGTTGCGATCGGTCGCTACGAGCAGGCCGCCGGTGTTGTCGCCGGGCAAGTAGGGCGTGCCGTCGTGGCGGGCGTAGTGGAACCCCAATTCGGTGGCCATCGCCAAGCCAGGCAAATGATCCCAGGGTTCCGACTTGTTGTAGAGCGCGAAGTGAATGCTTCCCGCCAACAGACGGGGGTATTCGATGCCGGCGCAAATGGCCGGTTCGATCGATGCGAAGCGATGCGCCGAGGCAGCGATGCGTGCGGCCCGCTCCGGATCGGTACGGCGTCGCCCGATGGTGCCCCGCATGTCGGCGATATGAGTGGGGGATGCTGGAAGTGACAAACGAAACGGCGCGCCTGCCGACGACGATTGCCAAACGCCCGAGCCGCGCCCGCCCGCCGTCAGCTCGTCCACGACAGGTCGGAGGATCCAGCCGGCAACGAGTTCGCGACCGATGCTCAGGCCAACCATGACGGCGAAATCCGGTGATCCGGTGGCGAACGAACTGGTGCCGTCGATGGGATCGATGATCCACACGGCCTCGTCGGTTTGCAGCAACGCCAAGATCTCGGGATTGGCGTGCACAGCCTCTTCACCGACGACCACGGAGCCAGGCATCAAGCCTGTGAGCTGCCGCGATAGCGCGACCTCTACGGCCCGGTCCGCCACGGTCACCACATCGTCTGGACCTGCTTTTTCGATGATGTCGCCGTCGGCGAGGTTACGCCAGCGCGGGAGGGCTTCGGCTGCCGCGACCTCGCGTAGGATCGCGCCCACGGCATCCAGATCGGGTGTTCTCATCGCCTCACGCCCTTTCTTGCTGCACGACTGGCATGGTTGGCAACAGCACGGATTTGAGCTTGGCCCACACGTCGCGATTGGGCGCAACGAGAATGCCGCCTTTCGCTTCCAGTGGTGCAAAGGGAAGGCCGTCGTGGCGCGCGGCGTGCCAGCCACCGGCCAGGGCCAGCGTCAAGCCGGGGAAGTGGTCCCAAGGCAAGGTCGAATAGTTGATGAGAAAGTCGCTGTCGCCGCGCAAAATGCGGGAATAGTTGTGGCCAGCGCAGGTGTGGGCAGTGTGGCCCTTGAACAGACCCAGCACGTGCTCGGGATTGGCGACGCCGCGATCCTTCAAAACGCGCGGATTGACGATGCCATTGAGGTCGCTCAGGCCCGTGTGAGGCGGCGCGCGCAAGCGCACCGGTTCATACCCCGCCTGTGCCCGCATCACGCCGCTGCCGACTTCGCCATAATAGAAATCGTCTTCGGCCGGTGCAAATATCCAACCCGCAAGCCCTTTTCCGTTCTGAACCAGCGCCACCAGCACGTCGAACGTCGGGCGTCCTTCCGTGAACGCCCGCGTGCCGTCGATGGGATCGACGACCCAGATCGGATCGCTGCCGCTGAACCGCTCCAACACGGATGGCGCAGCAAACACCGCCTCTTCACCGATCACGACGGAGCCCGGCAGCAGCGCCCCCAAGCGGCGCTCGAGTTGCGCTTCGGCGGCCCGATCAGCGACGGTGACGAGGTCCCCCTGCTTGCTCTTGTGCGAAATATCACCGGACGCCAGATTGCGCCAACGCGGCAGGATCTCGATCGCGGCCACGTCGCGTATGATGTCGGCAACCGCCTGGATGTCGACCGTCGTCATGATTCGAAGCCTTTCGCCGCCGCCGCCGCCTGAGACATGCCACGGACGGGCGGCGCGCACAGGCCGGAAAATGGCCGCAGGCGCAAGCAAAAGGCCGGTGCGCACGCATGCACACCGGCCCTAGAAGGCTTGCCGTGTCGTCTTGTTTAGAACCGCATGTGCTTGGGCAAATAGCTGTTCATGGCGCTGCTGGCGCTATCCATGTAGCCGTGCATCGCCGAGCGGCGGTTCCAGCCACCTGATTTCCACAAAGCGCCGAGCGCAAACGCCACGCCCGCAATCATAATCCCGGTCACGATGGGATATTCACGCGCCGTCTGTGTGACCATCGCGCCGGCGTCGCTCGCGGCGTCCAGGGCCATTTCGCCCATTTCCAGCGCTTGGCTCGTCACGTTCTGGGCCATTCTACTCGGATTGGATGTCGTCGTCATGTGTGGGCTCCCGATGATAAATCTGAAAAAATCGTCAAGGCATGAACGCCGCGATGCGCGTTGCGTTCCGCACTTGACGGATACCGGCGCGCGCGATCGACCAGGGACGGGCGACCGACGGCCTGCGCTATCACGCGAAGCGTGGCATGATCTCAGTCGCAAACGTCTCGAGCGCGCGGCGCGATCCCGTTGGGTCGACCAACAGAACGTAATCGACACCACCGGCGGCCAATCGTTCGAGGCGGGCGGTGATTTCCTGGGGTTTCCCGAGCAAGGGAGCGTCTTCACGCGCGAGCGCGGGATCGGCGTCGGCTCCCAGACTGCGGTAGCGATGCGCACCCTCGCCACGCGCCAAATCGCCGATATTGCGCAGAACTTGCATCCGAACGGTCTCGGCCTGTCGCCGCTCGTCGTCAGAGTTGACGATCTGCAAACCCCGCGCGACGGCGATCTGCTCGGGCTTGTGGGGAAGGCCCAAGCGCGTCTGTTCGCTTCGGTAGATTTCGACCCGCTCTAAGATAGTGTCGATGGGTGCGATTTGATCGAGCAGCAAATTGTAGCCGTCGGCCGCCGCGCGCCGGATCGAGCCGGCGCTACCGGCCGCCATCCAGAAAGGAGGGTGCGGTTGCTGCACGGGGCGCGGTTCGATAATGACGTCGTCGAATTGCCAGAACTGGCCCTTGTGCGAAAAGCGCCCCTCCGTCGTCCACGCTTTCCGCAGAAAGGCGCGCGCCTCGTCGAAGCGGGCGGCGGCCTCTTCGGGCGGAATGGCGAAGCCGTGGAATTCCGAGGCGCGATAGCCCTTGCCGATGCCGAAATCGACGCGACCGCCCGACAGCAGATCGACGGTCGCGACCTGTTCGGCGAGCAGAGCCGGGTTGTGCCAGGGCAGTACGACGACTGCGGTGCCAAGGCGTATCCGTCGGGTCGTGCCGGCTAGATAGGCCAGCAGATCGAGCGAGGCCGAGACTTGGCCGCGACCCGTGAAATGATGCTCGACGACGAACACGCTATGGAAACCCAAAGTTTCGGCGGCGTGCACGTAATCGAGCCAGGCGCGATAGCCCAGACTGTCGCCGGCCGGTCCGTCCCCTTGCGAGCGCGCACCACCAAAGAGGCCGAATTTCATGCGGTCATTCCAGTGTGAAACCTTTGCGAACGACGAAGGCGCCGAAGTCCGCGCGTTCGGGCTCGGCGTAGTGGCGCGCCTTTTCTTCACTCCACCCATAGTCGGGGCTCGATCCGAAGCGCGCCACGTTGCGTTGCTGGCGATAGGGAAAGATTGCGTTGCGGCGGCGATCATAGGTCTTGACGGTATCGTCGGTGCATTCGGTATATCGGTCGCGGTGAACGGTGGCCGACAGCGGCAATCGCGCACTGATGTTGGCTGGGACCGACGGCCAACCGCAGCCCAGGCCCGCGACCGGAAACACATGGTCGGGCAAACCGAGTAAGCGGCTCACCTCCTCGGCATGATTGCGAATGACGCTGATCGGACAGCACCCGACGCCGAGTTGCTCGGCCGCGAGCGTGAAGGCCGACAGGGCAATCGCAGCATCGACGGTGGCATTGAAAAACGCATCGAGATGGTCGTTGGCGAAGGCGTGACCGCGCCACGCGTGCACTTGTCGCTGGCGGCGGTTGTTGCCGTGAAAAACGAGCAGGTGTGGCGCGCCGGGGATCCACTCTTGGTCGACGAGCAGCGCGTTGATGCGCGCCCGGATGGCCGCGTCCTCGACGATCAGGATATCGCGTTGCTGGAGGTCGCTTTTCGTCGGCGAGGACAGCGCGAGCGCGCACAGGGTATCCAGCAGCGCGGGGGCCAGGGGTTCCGGCTTGAAACGCCGCACCACGCCGCGCCGCGCCAGCGTCATCAATGGCGCACAGGCGTCCGTCGTCGCATCCTGGGCTGCAAAGTCGCCGAA
>JANOKV010000090.1:0-9462 GCA_031419415.1 Hyphomicrobiales bacterium
GAACCGCTTGCCGACCGACAGCGGCACGAGGCGTTCATCGCCGAAGGCGTTGGCGAGCGCCGTCATGGCGCGCCAGCCGGTGCAGTGGCCCGCCGCGATGACGCCGATATCGAAACCGCCGAGTGCGGCCACCGTCTCGGGGATGATCTTTTCGTTCGTGCCCGACAGATGCAGCCCGCCCATGATGCCGTGCAGGCGCGTGCCGGGAAACGATTGGCGTGCGTGCGTGGCGACATTGATGATGCCTGCGTGCGAGCAAGCGGAAAACACCACGAGGCCCTTGCCTTTGATGTTTACGGCGACGAAGCGCTCGTCCATCAGCAGTTCGTCGGGCTCCCACGTGACACCATCCTCGGCGAGGCGGTGTTGACCCGGCAGCCCATGCTCGAACGGCGTTACGCGCGGGATTTCACCCGACACGTAGAACAGGCCATCCAGCGGCAGCTGCGGGTCCGTCGTCGTGACCACGCGCGCGCCGTGCATGGTGAGTTGCTTGGGGTTGGGCACGTCCTCCATCAGGCGAAAGCGGCCATCGGGCAGTTTGGCCGCGCGCTGGCGAAACATGCCAGGGTGCGCATAATAAGGAATTTCGCGGCCCCCGTTGCGGCCGCGAATGAGGTCGAGCGCGCGCAGCATGCCACCGCCGTGGTCCCAATGGCCATGACTGAGCACGATCGCCTCCACGACGCCCAAGTCCGCGCCGAGCCGCTGCACGTTGCGCGACAGCACATCGGCTTCGGGGCCGGAATCGAACAGCAGCGTGCGTGTTTGGTCGCCGCGTTTCACCGTAATGAGGCAGGCGAGGCCATGCGCCGCGCAACATAGGCAATCCCCGGCCAGCACGTTGATGCCGCGTCGCGACATCGCCGCCAACTCGGTTTCGACGAAACGTGGCGCGCTCGATAGGTTGTCGGTGACGTTGTCGACGACCACGAGAATGTCAGCGCTGTCGACTTCCAGCAGTTCGGGCATGGCGCGGCCTCACGTTTCCTGTAGGGCGCAAGTGCGGATGCGTATTGCGCCGCTTCAATTTCTCACTTCTTGCCGAGCAGGGCTCGATAGGTTTCGATGACTTGGCTGTCGTCTTCGGTGCCGTGGCCCATGGCGGAGGCGGCCAGGAACAACTGATGCGCGGCGGCGGCGAGCGGCAGCCCCATTTTCGCGGCGCGCCCGGAGTCGAGCACCAGCGCCAGGTCCTTGACGAAGATATCGACCGCACTGGTGACGACGTTGTCGTAATCGATCATGCGGGGGCCGCGTGCATTCAGCATCCAGCTCTGCGCCGCCGAGCCCGTGAGCACCTCGAGCGCCTTCTTGGGATCGATGCCGGCGCGTTCGGCGAAAGCCAGCCCCTCTGCGGCGGCGACGATGTGGACGCCGCAGAGCAATTGGTTGACCACTTTCATCGCCGCACCCTGGCCCGGCTGGTCGCCGAGATAGTGCAGGTTCGACCCCATGGCCGCGAGCACGGACTGGGCTTTGTCGTACACGGGTTTTTTCGCAGCCGCCATGATCGTCAGCGTGCCGTTGCGCGCGCCCGTGACGCCGCCCGACACCGGCGCATCGACGAAACTGCGCCCGCTCTTTTCGACGCGCTTGGCGAGGCTCGCGATCCGGTCTGGCGCACACGTCGAGCCGACGATGACGGTGGCGTCGGGTTTGAGCGCTTCCAACGCAAGTCCGTCGAACAGCACGTGCTCGGCCTGTTCGACATTGACCACCATGAGGACGAGCATGTCGGCGCCGCGCGCGGCTTCCTCCGCGCTGGCCGCACCGCGCCCCCCCACCTTCTCGAGGTGCGCCACCGCTTCGGGCCGCATGTCGTAGCCGGTGACGCGGAACTGCTTCTTGATCAACGTCTCAGCCATAGCGCCACCCATGGCGCCCAGACCGATGAAAGCGATGTTGCGGGTGGGCATGGGGAAGCCTCGCAGGTGGTGTACTGGTTACTTCGATTGGTGCAGAATACGCGATTAGGAAACCTTCCCACCCGCATCGAGCGCCAGGGCTTGGACGATGAACTGGTGGGTCGGGGTGGGCACGCCGTGACGGGCGCCGATGCGCACGACGGCGCCGGAGAGATAGTCGACCTCGAGTGGTTTGCCGGCTTGGCGGTCGTGCGCCATGGAGGAGGTCATGGCCGGCGGATTGCCGTCGAGGGCCTTCATCACGACCTCGAAATCAGTGGGTTTCAGCCAGCCGCCTTCGGCGTCGCCGACGGCGATGGTTTCACGCACGCAGGCTTCGAGCAGCGCGCGCGCCTTCGGGTTGGTGCGGATTGGACCCGCCGTGTGGCCAGTCAGTGCGGTCATGCCGGAGAACGCCGAAAGCATGCCGAATTTCAGCCAGACGTTGCGCTCGATCGACTCGGCCATCACCACATCGATGCCGGCGGCTTTGGCGGTTTTGGCGAAGGCGTCCACGTCGGGGGCGCTCCCTCCACCCGGCGCACCGATCTCGAGGCGCGCGAACGGGCTGCGCTGGTCGATGACGCCAGGGCGGGGAATGTGACTGGCGATGCGCGCCACGCCCGGCAACACGCGCGCGCCCGGCAGCACGCGGCGGATGATGTCGGGGCCTTCGACGCCGTTCTGGAAGGTGATGATCGTGACGCCGTCACGCACGATGGGCGCGAGTTGCCGGGCCGCGCCCTCGGTGTCGCCCATTTTGGTGGCGAATAGGATGAGTTCGGGCACGCCGGCAACGGCTGGATCGGCGGTGGCCTTGGCGGGCTTGATCGTAAGGTTGCCGAGTTGGCTGTCGAGGTGCAGCCCGTCCTTTTGAATAGCCGCCAGATGCGCGCCGCGCGCCACGAACGTGACGTCGTTGCCAGCCCCTGCGAGCCGTCCGCCGAAATAGCCGCCCACGCCACCGGAACCCATGACGAGAATTTTCATTGAGGATGCCTTTTCGATGCGAGCGTGGTGGCCGAGGGCCGATCGGGCCACGACTGTGCCCCGCAGCTCCGACGCGGGCAAGGGATTCGCACCTCCCTGCTTCCCGGACACCGCGCCCCCTTCCTGTTTCCCGGATGCAGCGCCCGCGGTGCGGCGATCCAGCACGTCGGCGCGAGGAAATCGCTTGCATCGCGATTGCCAGTCTGGCCCCAATGGAGGATGCGGCCGAGAGCGGCGGGGAGTGGGCGAATGAGCTTTGAGAAGCCATATGAGGGCTTGCGCGTCGTCGATCTGGCGCAAGGGGTTGCGGGGCCCTACTGCGCGATGCTGCTGGCGCGGCACGGGGCCGATGTCATCAAGGTGGAACCGCTCGATGGCGACTGGTCGCGGGCGCTGGGCGCGCGCTATGGTGACCACACAGCCTACTCGGTCGCGGCCAACATCGGCAAACGCGCCATCGCCATCGACCTCAAGAGTGAGCACGGCCGCGGCATCGTCGACCGCCTGATCCCGACTGCCGATGTGTTCATCGAAGGGTTCCGGCCCGGCGTCATCGATCGTCTCGGGTTCTCGTGGGATCGATTGAAGGCGATCAATCCGGGCCTCGTCTACGTGTCGGTCTCGGGCTTTGGCCAATATGGCCCGCTGTCGAAAAAGCCGGCGATGGACCCGATCCTGCAGGCATTCACCGGCTTCATGTCCGAAAACACCGGCCCAGACGGCATTCCCCATCGCACGCCCACCGTCATCGTCGATACGACCACGGCGCTCTATGCGCATCAGGCCGTGGTGGCGGCCCTCTACGCCAAAGCGCGGGGTTCGCCGGGTCGACGCATCGACGTCAGCCTGATGGAGGGCGCCGCCAACCTGCAAGCGATCCGCATGATGTCGGCCTATCGCGATGGGCCGTTGCGGCCTGCCACGGCGCCTGGTGGCAGCTATCGCACCAAACAGGGGTTTATCCAGATCGCCGCTGTGAAAATCCACGAGTTCAAGGGTTTGATGAACGCACTCGGGTTGAGTGAAATCGGCGAAGATCCACGATTTGCGACAACACAGCAGCGTGGCGAGCATGCGACGTTTCTCAACGGCAAGGTCGCCGAGGTGCTCGTGACGCGGACGGCGCCCGAATGGCGCGATGTGCTCACCGAAGCCGGTTTGCAGAACGAAGTGCTGCAAACCTACCCCGAGTTCGTCGACCACCCCCATACCAAGGCGACCGGCTTGATCACGATGGCCGTCCAGCCCGGATCGGACATTCCCTGGCCGGTGCCCAATACACCGGGTGCGCCCCGGCCCGCATCCGGCACGCCAGAAGCCACAGCGCCGGCATTCGGGCAACACACGCGCATGATCCTCGACGAATTGGGCTATGCGCCGGCCGAGATCGCGCGACTCGTGGAGGCGCGCGTCGTGGCGGCCTGAACGATCCGCCCGTACCGTGCGTTCAATCGTCCGTCGCTCCGAATGGAGAAGTCGGCTAAAAACCCTTCGCAAACGAACTGCGGCAACGTCGAGGCTCTCGATGCTGGCACGAGCTTTCGGTCTTGTTCTGGGTGCGCTCGTGCTGGGCGGCATCGGCCCGACTCCGGCAGCTGCTGGACCCGCACTGCTGTTCGAGCCCGCGACGGGTCGCGTACTCTACGCAGAAGATCCCGACCATGCGTGGCATCCCGCGTCGCTGACCAAGATCATGACGAGCTACCTCGCCTTCGAAGCCGTGAAGAGTGGGCGGCTCAAGCTCGATCAAGCCATTCCGGTCAGTGAGAAGGCGCACCTGCAAGCGCCGAGCAAAGTCGGTTTGCCGGTCGGCGCCGAGATGACCGTCGACGTCGCCATTCGCGCGCTGATCGTCAAATCGGCCAACGACGTGGCGATCATGCTCGCGGAAGCGATTGCCGGCTCGGAGGAGGAGTTCGTCAAACGTATGAACGAGACCGCGCGCCGGCTGGGCATGGCGAGCACGCGATTCGCCAATCCGAACGGCTTGCCCGCGCCCGATCAGGTGACGACGGCGCGTGATCTGGCGCGCCTGACGCGCGCCGTCGTGCGCGATTTTCCCGAGCATCTCGCGATGTGGGCGCTGCCCGACGTGCACGTCGGCAAGATCAAGATGCGCAACCACAACGCGTTGCTGCGCACGCTTGATGGCGCGGACGGGATCAAGACCGGCTTCATCTGCGATTCGGGGTTCAACATCGTGGCCAGCGCCACCCGCGACGGGCGCAAACTGATGGCGGTCGTGCTGGGGGATGTTTCGGGTCGCGAACGCAACATCCGCGCCGCCAGCCTGCTCGAACACGGCTTCCAGACGTGGGAGTGGAAGCAGGCGCTCGTGACGGCGACACTCGACTCGCTGCCGGTCGCCGCTGATGCCAAACCGATTCAGAGTGTGCGCCACACGGTCGTGTCGTGGAACTGCGGCAACGCCAAACGACGCGTGCCCGTGAAGAAGAAGGTCGCGCCCGGCGGCACGGCGGCCAAGAAAGCCAAGCCCGCGCCGAAAGCGTCCGCCGTCCGGGCCGAGGCGGCGAACAAGTAGAAAAAACGGGCGACGGAGCAGCGAGGCCGGGCGCATAACCACCCGATCAGCTGCGTGTTCCTCGGTGGGCCGAGCGCACCCCCTCCCCACCTGTGTTTCCCGGAGGTCGGGCGCCGAGCGCGCGGCCATCCAGGACCACGTGGGTGCGGGGGAGCGTTGCCCGCGCCAGTGCGAGGGTTGCGCCCCGCAGCAGCGATGCAATCGAACCTCTCGTGCCCGCGACGCGATCTCGGCTCTCGCAGGCGCTCGGCTGGGAAACAGGGAGGGGAGGTGTCTGGCCGCTCGGGGCCTCGTCAACTCACAACCGACCCAACAACACGAGGATGAGCACGACAATGAGGACGGTGCCGAGGAGGCCGGTGCCGCCGTGGCCGAAGCCGTAGCCGTAGCCGCCGAAGCGGCCGCTGAAGCCGCCGAGGAGGGCGATGACGAGGAGGATGAGCAGGATGGTGCCGAGTGACATGAGGGCCGCACTTTCTCTTGCGGGCGGGATGCCCATTCGACTCGATCGTTCGAGCCATGTTTCGACAGTGACGGAAATCAACGAACGCTGGCGCAGTTACTCTGTAGGATGCCGATCGGTGGCGCATTGACGCCGCGCAAATGGGAGACGCGACATGGCTATCCTGACGACGACAGTGGTGAATTTGCTCGTAATTCTTGCGATCGGCATTGTGGCTGGGATGGTGTTCAATCGCTACGGGCGCAGTTGGCTCGGCCGACAGACGGCGGGCGCGACGGGCATGGGAGATGTCACTTTTGCCCTGGTCGGCATTGCGGGGGCGTTCATCGGCTTCCACATCACGGTCATTCTGGGGCTGCTGCCGACACCGTTGATGCTTTATCTGGGCGCGCTGGTCGGCGCGGTGCTGACGCTCTGGCTGTGGCGGGGCAAATGATGGGGGATGGAGGCCTCGCCCGGAATTGAACCGGGGTACGCGGATTTGCAGTCCGCTACGTAACCACTCCGCCACGAGGCCATCCGGGGTTCACCTATCACAGATGGGGCGAGGGTCGCAACATCGCGCATATGGGTGCGGCGGGAAGCGCGAGTAAGGTTGGGGCGCCGTTGGGGTTAGCGCGCAGCGCATAACCCAACATTTCGAGCACGAAGCAAGAGCGTTGGGTTACGGCCTCGAGAGCGGCCTAACCCAACCTTGTTTGTCGGAATCGTGCGAGAAGAATTAGCCCGGCCGGGAGATCGTCCCAACC
Organism: Hyphomicrobiales bacterium; assembly: GCA_031419415.1. GTDB lineage: Bacteria > Pseudomonadota > Alphaproteobacteria > Rhizobiales > Hyphomicrobiaceae. Next base: position 6,652 of record JANOKV010000090.1, read on the forward strand.
TCGATCGTGAGATCGCTTCGTAGCTTGATCCCCGGCCGGCCGGTACTTGCGTTGAATCCGAACGGTCGACAGAGCGCCAGGAACGCCAACTCCCCGCAGCTTGCAAAAACAAGGGTGGATTCGACTTGACCATAGCATGGCCAATTGTCGGCATCGACATCTCGTCCACCACGCTACGGCGCCCGTAGCTCGTTTTTAAATCCACGCAAGTTCCACCAGCGACAGCACGGTGAGCACGCCGACCAGCAGCCATAGAAAGAGGCGCCCACGGCGGGCCAGTCCCGGTGCTCCGATGGTCAACTCGGCGACGATGAAAACTGCTGCCGCCACATTGATGACCGCGGCCCCTGCCAGCCCGAGCCCGTTCGTGCGGCCCAGACCCACGCCGAACGCGGCCGCGATCGCTAACCCCACGAGCACGCTGCCCAACGCCCGCGGCCAGAAGGGCGCGCCGACGGGTGGCAGCCCGATGAGGCGCGCCAGTGGCGAGGGCGCCAGCAATAGCGCCAACCCCGTGCCGCCCTTCAGAATGATCTCGAGCCAGAGCAATTGCTGAAGCATCGTCCTATGCGCCCCCTCACTCGGCCAAGACTGCGGCTTCCAGTGCGGCGCGCCCGAGGATCATGTCGGACGCCTTGTCGGCGATCATCATCGTGGAGGCATTGAGGTTGGCGGAGATCATCGTCGGCATGACGGACGCATCGACCACGCGCAGGCCTTCCAGGCCATGCACGCGCAATTGATCGTCGACCACGGCCGTCGGGTCTGTTCGCGGTCCCATGCGGCAACTGCCACCGGGATGGAATGTCGTGGTGCCCCGCTCTTTCGCGGCCCCCAGCAGCTCGTCATCGGACTGCACGCCGGGACCGGGGAAATCCTCGCGCTCGAAGTAGGGCTCGAGCGGTTTGGTCTGCATCAGGCGACGGGCGAGCTTCATGCCGGCGAGCAGCACCCGGCGATCGCCCTCTTCAGCGAGATAATTGGGCTGAATAATCGGTTTGGCGAACGGATCGGCGGACCGGATGCGCACGTGCCCCTTGCTCTCGGGGCGCTGCTGCCAGGAGGCGACCGTCATACCCGGTTCGCGCTCGAGTTCGCCCTGAACGCCCTCGCGGTAGCTCGCTGGCGTGAACGTGAGCTGTAAGTCGGAGTTGGCGACGTCGGGGTGGGAACGCCAGAAGCAGTAAACCAGCGTCGGTGACTGGGCGAGAATGCCCTTGCGCATGAATACCCACTTGGCGACTTCGCCCGCGAGCTTCACCCCGCGCACCCGTTCGTTGATCGTCTCGATGTTCTTGACGCGGGCGACGAAGCGCGGCGCATAGTGATCGCGCAGATTTTCACCGACGCCGGCAAGTGCGTGTTGCACGTCGATGCCGTGCGCCTTCAGCAGGTCAGGCGGTCCGATGCCGGACAATTGCAAGAGTTGGGGCGAATTATAGGTTCCGCCCGACAGGATGACCTCTTTGCGCGCGCGCACTTCGATCGCGGGGCCGCCGCGTCCGCCCTTGGCATACATCACACCGACGGCGCGCTTGCCCTCGAGCAGAATGCGGGTGGCGTGGGCATGGGTCAGCACGGTGAGGTTGGGGCGGCTGCGCGCGGGATGCAGGAAGGCGCGCGCTGCACTCATGCGACGGCCTTTGTAGATCGTGCGCTGCGAGTAGGAGACGCCCTCCTGTGTCGTGCCGTTGTAGTCGGGGTTGCGCGGGATGCCGAGGCTCACCGCACCCTCGATGAAGGCCTCGCACAAGGGATGGATCCAATCGATGTCCGTCACGGTCAGGCTGCCGTCGCGGCCGCGAAACGTATCGTCGCCTGCGCCCACGCGGCGTTCGAGGCGCCGGAAATAGGGCAGCACGTCGCCATAGCCCCAACCCCGGTTACCGAACTGCGCCCAGGTGTCGAAATCCATGCGCTGGCCGCGATTGTAGACATGGCCGTTGATCGAGGACGAACCGCCGAGCGTCTTGCCGCGCGGTGCGTAGATGCTGCGGCCTCCCGTCCATTCGGTCGGCTCCATGCTGTAGGCCCAGTTCACCTTCGGATGATAAAAGGTCTTGATGAACCCGGCGGGGATGTGGATCCATGGCAGCCAGTCGCTGGGACCAGCTTCGAGCACGCACACGGTCGTTCTCGGATCGGCGCTGAGGCGGTTCGCCAGCACGCTCCCGGCCGAGCCTGCGCCGATGATGACGTAGTCGAAGGTATCGGTGGCCACTGGTTGTCTCCCGCCCCGTTGTCCGGACACGCGATGCCACAGGCGAGGGGCTGCGCGCAAGCGATTGTCCTCAACCTATAGGGCGCAATAGGCTCTTGGCGTATTGCGCCGTGCCGCCAACTCCATCGGTGGCGTCGCGGATGTGGCGGCGCAAGATGCTGACGCTATTGCCCTATGGGATCAGGGGACCGCTCGTCTCGCCCGGAGGTGTGACTCTTTGTGAGTTTGGCGCATTTCGCGGTGAACGACGGCGGCCGCCATTCCCAAGTGCTCCGCTTCGCCATATGTTGGCCGCGTCCATATCCCATTGAGCTGCAATGACCCAAACCCTCAGCCCTGTCGATGCTTCGCCGGCGACCCCGTCGCTGGACCCGAGGATCGCGTGGGCGTTCTGTCGGTTCGCGGGTGGCTGGTGGCGGGGTGACACGGCGCGACAGGCTTGGATTCTCACGCTGGGGCTCGGCGCGTTCCTGGCCGCCAGCACCGGTGCGACGGTTGCCCTCAACCAGTGGAACCGCTGGTTTTTCGACGCTCTGGAAAAGAAAGACGTGGCCGGCGTTTGGTCGGCTGTTTTGGCCGCCGCCGCCATC
>JANOKV010000091.1:0-2070 GCA_031419415.1 Hyphomicrobiales bacterium
CTGAATTTCGGCCATTTTGGTGAAATCGCGCCGTCGGGAGCAATTCCGGCGGCATTTTTGCGGCCCGAGCGCCCAATGGCCTCGCCGAACCGCTAGCGGAGGGGGCGTGGATGTGCTACCTCCCGCCAACTTCCATGATGCGCCGCACAATTTGCGCGCCCCCGCCGGCCCGGCCAAGGCGTGGCCGCGCGTGCAACCGGGATTCCCAATGCAGCTTCGTAACATCGCTATTATCGCACACGTCGACCACGGCAAAACGACCCTCGTCGATGCGCTGCTCAAGCAATCGGGCGCCTTCCGCGAGAACCAAAAGGTCGACGCACAGGCGATGGACACCAACGATCTCGAGCGCGAGCGTGGCATTACGATCCTGGCCAAGTGCACGTCGATCCTGTGGCACGACATGCGCATCAACATTGTCGATACGCCGGGCCACGCCGATTTCGGCGGTGAGGTCGAGCGCATTCTCAATATGGTCGACGGTGTCGTCGTGCTGGTCGACGCCTCCGAAGGCCCACTGCCGCAAACGAAATTCGTCGTCTCCAAGGCCCTCAAACTCGGCCTGCGCCCCATCGTGGCAATCAATAAGATCGACCGCCCCGACGAGCGTCATGATGCCGTGCTCAACGAGATTTTCGATCTCTTCTCGAGCCTCGACGCCACCGATGAGCAGCTCGATTTCCCGGTCATTTACGGCTCGGGCCGCGATGGGTGGATGGCGGAGGCGCCGGAAGGCCCGCGCACCGACCTGACACCACTTTTTGAACTCATCATTCGCCACGTTCCTGAACCCGTGGCCGAGGAAGGCCCGTTCCGCATGCTGGCGACGACGCTCGAGGCCGACCCCTATCTGGGCCGCATCTTGACCGGCCGCATTCGTTCGGGATCGATCAAGCCGAACCAGACGATCAAGGCCATCGGTCGCGACGGCCATCTTGTCGAGACGACGCGTGTCACCAAGGTGCTGGCGTTTCGAGGTCTCGAGCGGACGGCGGTCGATTTGGCGGAAGCTGGCGACATTGTCGCCATTGCCGGCGTGACAGAAGCGACCGTCGCCGACACGTTGTGCGATCCGTCCGTCGAAACGCCGATCCAGGCGCAGCCGATCGATCCGCCGACGCTGGCGATGCTGTTTCGCATCAACGACGGTCCGTTCGCCGGCCAAGAGGGCGACAAGGTCCAGAGCCGGGTCATTCGCGATCGCCTCATGAAGGAAGCTGAGCGCAACGTGGCCATCCGCGTGCGCGAAGTCGCCGACAAGGACAGCCTGGAAGTCGCGGGTCGAGGCGAGCTTCAGCTTGGCATTCTGATCGAGAATATGCGCCGCGAAGGCTTCGAGCTGACGGTCTCGCGGCCCCAGGTCGTGAACAAGCTCGACGCAGCCACAGGCCAGAAGCTCGAGCCCATCGAAGAGGTCATCATCGACGTCGACGAGCAGCATTCGGGCATCGTCGTGCAGAAGCTCTCCGAACGGCGCGGCGACATGATGGAAATGCGCCCCTCGGGTGGCGGTCGCACCCGACTTGTCTTTCACGTGCCGACCCGCGGGCTGATCGGTTATCAGGGCGAGTTGTTGACCGATACCCGGGGCACGGCGGTCATGAACCGCCTGTTTCACGACTATGCGCCCTACAAGGGTGAAATTCCCGGCCGTCGCAATGGCGTGCTGATCTCCAATGGATCGGGTGAGGCCACCGCTTACGCGCTGTTTTACTTGCAGGATCGCGGGTCCATGCTGATCGATCCGCAGACCCGGGTCTACGAGGGAATGCTCGTTGGCCAGCACACGCGCGAAAACGATCTCATCGTCAACATCATCCAGGGCAAGAAGCTGACCAACGTGCGCGCGTCGGGCAAGGATGAAGCGTTGATCCTGACGCCGCCGATCCGCATGACGCTCGAGCGTGCGATGAGCTACATTCAAGACGACGAGCTGGTCGAGATCACGCCTAAAACCATTCGCTTGCGCAAGCGCTGGCTCGACCCGAACGTGCGCAAGCGCGCAGAGCGCAAGAGCGAAGCCGAGGTCGCCTGAGGCGGGCGACGGAATCGTGCTGCGCTCTCGTTCGT
>JANOKV010000092.1:0-6594 GCA_031419415.1 Hyphomicrobiales bacterium
GTCTCGGGCAGTTTGGGGCCCATGTGGCGGCGCAAGTCGCCGTCGGTGATAATGCCGGCAAGGCGGCCGTCCGCATCGACGACGCCAAGGCAGCCGAAGGCTTTCTGCGTCATGACGAGCAGCGCTTCGGCCATCGTCTCGTCGGCGCGCGCGAGCGGCAGGCGATCGCCCTTGTGCATGAGGTCGCCGACGAACTTGAGCTGCGCGCCGAGCGATCCACCGGGGTGGAACACCTTGAAGTCGTGCGCAGCGAAGCCCTTCGCGTCCATCAGCGCAATAGCGAGGCAGTCTCCCAACGCAAGCTGCATGGTGGTCGAGGTGGTGGGCGCCAGACCGTGCGGGCAGGCTTCGTCTGCGCGCGGCAGCTCGAGGACGATGTCGGCGGAGCGGCCCAAGGCCGAAGTCGCCTTCGAGGTGATGGCGATCAGCGGCACCGCGAACCGGCGGGAATAGGTGAGGATGTTGGTCAATTCCACCGACTCGCCCGACCACGACAGCGCCAGCACCACGTCATCGGGCGTGATCATGCCGAGGTCGCCGTGCGAGGCTTCCGAGGGGTGCACGAAGAAGGCCGGCGTACCGGTCGAGGCGAAGGTGGCCGCGATCTTCTGGCCGATGTGGCCGGATTTGCCGATGCCCGTCACGATCACGCGACCCCGGCCGGCGGCAAGCGCACTGACGGCGGCGGCGAAATGCGTGCCCATGCCGTTGGCGACGGCAACTCGCAGGGCTTCCAGTCCGGCGCCTTCCATTTCCAGCGTGCGCACGGCAGCGGTGACGGCGGCGGCCTCGCCCCTCGTGTGGCCCCGCTCGGGTGACGTGCTCGGCATGGTGTCTCAGCCCTTTCGCGTCCGCAGGTCAGGCGGGCGATTCCTACTCGGGCGAACCTATCCGGGACGCCCCACCGGCATCCATACGAAGCGGCGACGCAGCGCGCTTTGCCGCGGGTGGCGGTGCAGCGGGGCTTGCCGGGGGCCGTGCTCGTGCTACAGAGCCCGGAACAGGGGCTTTGGGCCAGGATCACGACCGATGAAACACATCCTCGAAGAGCTCGACCGACGCCGCGAAATCGCCCGTCTGGGCGGCGGCCAAAAGCGCATCGAGGCGCAGCACGCGCGCGGCAAGCTGACCGCCCGCGAGCGCATCGAGTTGCTCATGGATGAAGGGTCGTTCGAGGAATTCGACATGTACGTCGAGCATCGCTCGACCGATTTCGGCATGGAAAAGACGAAAATTCCGGGCGACGGCGTGGTCACCGGCTGGGGCACGATCAACGGGCGCGTGGTCTATGTGTTCGCCAAGGATTTCACCGTGTTCGGCGGCTCGCTGTCGGAAGCGCACGCCAAGAAAATCCAGAAAATCCAGGACATGGCGTTGCAGAACCGCGCCCCCATTATTGGCCTCTTCGATGCGGGCGGCGCGCGCATCCAGGAGGGCGTGGCGGCGTTGGGCGGCTACGGCGAGGTGTTCTTGCGCAACGTGTTGGCGTCGGGCGTCATCCCGCAGATCTCCGTCATCATGGGGCCGTGCGCGGGCGGCGACGTCTATTCACCGGCGATGACCGACTTCATCTTCATGGTGAAGGACACGAGCTATATGTTCGTCACCGGCCCCGATGTGGTCAAAGCCGTGACCAACGAGACCGTCACCGCCGAAGAGCTGGGCGGCGCACGCGTGCATACGACGCGCTCTTCCATCGCCGACCGCGCCTATGAAAACGACGTAGAAGCGCTGCTGCAAATGCGCCGGCTGTTGGATTTCTTGCCCTCCAATAACAAATCCGGCGTGCCCGTGCTGTCGACGCGCGACCCGGCCGATCGCGACGAGCCGAGCCTCGATACGCTGATCCCCGACAACCCCAACAAGCCCTATGACATCAAGGAGTTGATCGGGAAGGTCGTCGACGAGGCGGATTTCTTCGAGATCCAGGAAGCGTTCGCCAAGAACATCGTGACGGGCTTCGGGCGCATGGAAGGCCGCACGGTCGGCTTCGTCGCCAACCAGCCGATGGTGTTGGCGGGTGTGCTCGACAGCGACAGCTCACGCAAGGCCGCCCGCTTCGTGCGCTTCTGCGACTGCTTCGAGATCCCGATCGTCACGCTCGTCGACGTGCCGGGTTTCCTGCCGGGCACCGCGCAGGAATACGGCGGCCTGATCAAGCACGGCGCCAAATTGCTGTTCGCCTACGCGGAAGCGACGGTGCCGAAGATCACGCTGATCACGCGCAAAGCCTACGGCGGCGCCTACGACGTGATGTCCTCCAAGCACATTCGCGGCGACGTGAACTACGCCTGGCCCACCGCCGAGATCGCCGTGATGGGCGCCAAGGGCGCAGTCGAAGTCCTTTATCGCTCGGAACTGGGCGACCCTGAAAAGATCAAAGCCCGCATCGACGAATACCAAACCCGCTTCGCAAACCCGTTCGTGGCCGCCGAACGCGGCTATATTGACGAAGTCATCTCACCTCATTCGACGCGCCGCCGGATTTGCCGGGCGCTGAACATGCTGCGCAACAAGGTTCTGGAGAACCCGTGGAAGAAGCATGATAATATTCCGTTGTGAGGGGGATGGATCGTGAAAGCGACTTATGACGAGCGAACGGATACCCTTACACTCGTGCTCAAGGTTGGCGTCGCGGTGGTTGAAAGTGACGAGGACAAGCTAGGCATCATTTTGGACTACGACGCGAGCGGCGATCTCGTTGCGATCGAAGTTCTCGATGCCTCCACGCGCGTGTCGGATGTGAAAATGCTGGAATTGGAAACGACCCGGTGAGACGGTCGAGAATGGTGTGTCGGGTAAGTGGCGGTAGGGCACTTCGTGACAACTGATGGATCACTGGTCGCGGGTCGGCGCAGCGGGTTGTCGGATGGATAAAGATTTCATCATCGGCGAGATACGTCGTACCGCCGCTCTGAACGGCGGCAAGCCCCTAGGTCGGCTGCGCCTAGAGAGTGAAGCAGGTATCAAGGAGTATCATTGGCACAAGTTCTGGGCCCGCTACAACGACGCGTTGCAGGATTCTGGCTTCGCACGTAATTCAATGACGATTGCCCATGCAGAGGAAGAAATATTCGTAAAGCTGGCCGCTTTAGCACGGCGGCTCGGTCGGCTCCCGTCGCAATCGGATATGGGGCTCGCCAGTCGAGACGGGTCGGGCCTGCCAACGCCTAAAACCATCCGGAGACGGTTTGGAAATAAATCTGGGATGGTGAAGGCCCTTGCGGGCTACTGCGAACGGATGACGGGTCATGATGATGTGTTGCAGATGTGCGCGGTTGAGGCAGTGGCGCAGCCTGCCGATGACACCAAGCAAGTGAAGCCCGACTCCACAAACGACGGCTTTGTGTACCTGTTGAAGTCGGGGAAGCACTACAAAATTGGCAAGACCAACCATGTCGGGCGGCGTGAACGTGAGCTTGCGATTCAGTTGCCGCAGCAAGCGAACGCCGTGCATTCAATCCGCACCGACGACCCCAACGGCATCGAGGGTTATTGGCATCGACGGTTCGCGGAGAAGCGCAAGAATGGAGAATGGTTCGAGCTATCGCAACAGGACGTGGCAGCGTTCCGCCGCCGCAAGTTCATGTGAGTGGGTAGGAGTAAGGTTGACATCACCACATCAGATGCATTATCATCTGATGTATGAAAATCACCATGAACATAAGTGATGACGTGCTCAACGTCGTGCGGGACTTGGCGAAGGCCGAGAAGCGGACGATTGGGGAGGTGCTGAAGGATCTTGCCCGCGAAGCCTTGAGCCCGCTGGCTGGGAGCGCTTCGCTCGAAGCACCGCCCATGGCATTCGATAGCGATTTCCCGACGTTCCCTAACCGTGGTGGTCCCCCGGTGACGCCTGAACTCATCCAGCGCATTCAGGATGAGATCGATCTTGAGGATGCCATGCCATTCGATTTCATCACCGGCCAGCCGATCTTGGTCTGAAACGAGGTAACTCGTCTTGACATCTTGACATCTTGACATCCGCGCATCTGATGCGATAACATCTAAAACATGAGAACGACACTCGACATCGACGACGATGTGCTGGCGGCGGCCAAGGATCTCGCGAAGTCGGAGGGTAAGACCGTGGGAACGATCATTTCGGAATTGGTCCGTAGGGAACTGACGATGCCTCGGCAGGCCTATGGATCGGGTATGTCCGAAAGCGCTGCGGCCTACAGCTTGAGCGATTGGCCGACGTTCCCTCGGCGGGACGGGCCGCCCGTCACCAGCGAAATGATCGAGCGCATCCAGGACGAGATCGATCTCGAGGACGCTACGCCGTGGGACCACGCTACCGATAAGCCGCTGTAGGTCGAATGCGCGCGCTTTTCGACGTCAGCATGCTGCTGGCCCTGTTCGATCCTCGCCACGTCCACCACGCGCGGGCGCACGCGTGGTGGGCAGCCGCGCGCGACCACGGCTGGGCCAGTTGTCCCCTGACCGAAAATGGATTTCTGCGCATTGCAGCGCAGAAATCTTACGCCAATCCAATTCCGCTCGCGGACGGATTGGCGATTCTGCGCAATTGGGCAAAGCCGCCGCTGCACGAATTCTGGCCCGATGATGTCTCGGTGCTGGATGCGACCCGAATAGATCACGGGTGTGTGCTCGGCCCACGACAGATCACGGACATCTATCTGCTCGCGCTCGCGACGAAGCATCGGGGGCGGTTTGTCACGCTCGATCGTGGGGTGTCGATTGCGGCCGTGCACAATGCGACGGCCGAGAACCTAGTCAGTGTCTTGGATAGTAGCCGAACCAGATAGCCTCACCCCCGAGTCATCTCCACCTCACTGAAGGCGAACTTGCAAACGTTGGAGATGGCGGCATTGGGCAGGGCCCACGGTGGGCTTCGTCGCCATCCAGCCGATGGTGCTGGCGCGAATGCTCGATAGCAGTGCCAGAAATCTAATCAGGCGTCCCCCGCGCACGCGATCACTACCCTTGCTGCGCCCCGGTCCTTGCACCTAAGGTCGGGTGCGAGACGGTGATTGGTCAAGCGCGGGAGACTATGTCGTGGCCCAACCTCAAACGATGTTCGAGAAAATCTGGAGCCGCCATGTCGTGACGGAGCGGCCGGGGGGATACACACTTCTCTATATCGACCGCCATCTCATCCACGACGGGTCCTACTACGCCTTCGAGCGCTTGAAAAATCGGGGCATGAAGGTGCGCCGGCCCGATCTGTCGTTCGCGACGCCCGACCACTACATGCCGACGAATACGCGCGACAAGTCCGCCATTCCCAATCCAATCGCCAGCCGCATGGTCAACTCCGTTGCGATCAATGGCGCTGAAACCGGCGTCACCGTTTTCGACATCGGCGACAAGCGCAACGGCATCGTCCACGTCGTCGGCCCCGAGCAGGGCATCACGTTGCCGGGCGTGACGCTCGTGTGCGGCGACAGCCACACCTCGACGCATGGCGCGCTCGGGTGCCTCGCCTTCGGCATCGGCTCGTCGGAGGTGACGCACGTCATGGCCACGCAAACGCTGTGGCAGAAAAAACCCAAGACTATGCGCGTCGAGGTGACCGGCAAGCTCGGCTTCGGCGTCACCGGTAAGGATGTGATCCTCGCCATCATCGGCAAGATCGGCGCAGCCGGCGGCACCGGCTATGTGCTAGAATATACAGGTGCCGGCATTCGCGACCTCACGATCGAGGGGCGGCTGACCTTGTGCAATATGTCGATCGAGGGCGGTGGCCGCGCCGGCATGGTGGCTCCCGACGACCAGACCTATGCCTACCTCGCCGATAAGCCTTATGCCCCGAAGGGCGCCGCCTGGGACACGGCGCTCGCTGCCTGGCGCAAGCTGCCGACCGACGATGGCGCGACTTTCGATCGCGAGGTGACGCTGTCGGGCGCCGATATCGCGCCGATGGTCACCTACGGGACGAGCCCGGAGGACGTCGCGGCCGTGACCGGGGCGATTCCTGATCCCGCCACCGCCGTCGACGCCGTCAAACGCGAAGGCCTCGCCCGGTCGCTCGCCTATATGGGGCTGACCCCCGGAACGCCGATTGCCGATATCCGCATCGATCGCGTCTTCATCGGATCGTGCACCAACAGCCGCATCGAGGATCTGCGGATGGCAGCGCAGGTCGCCAAGGGCCGCACGGCGGTGGTGCCGAGTTGGATCGTACCGGGATCGGGGCTGATCAAGCAGCAGGCCGAAGCCGAAGGGCTCGACAAGATTTTCAAGGACGCCGGATTCGAGTGGCGTGAAGCCGGGTGCTCCATGTGCCTTGGCACCAACGGCGAGATCGGCCGTCCCGAGGAACGCATCGCATCGACCTCCAACCGCAATTTCGTCGGTCGGCAGGGGCGCGGCGTGCGCACCCACCTCGTCAGTCCGGCGATGGCAGCAGCGGCCGCCGTTACAGGACGCTTCACCGACGTTCGCCAGTTGATGGCGCGAGGAGATCACTGACATGGCGCTCGACACCAACAACCGCGTGGCGTTCACGACGCTCACGGCCGTCGCCGTGCCGCTCCCCCAGGCCAACATCGATACCGACCAGATCATTCCGGCGCGGTATCTGGCCCACCCGCGCAACGAGATGGCGCCGCACCTGTTTCGCGACGT
>JANOKV010000093.1:0-5699 GCA_031419415.1 Hyphomicrobiales bacterium
CTGACGACGTTCCTGATGCCGCTGTGCGTGCTGGCGAGTTGGGAGTCGATCGAGGATCGCGTCAAGGAATACATGATCGCGTTCCTCGTGCTGGAAACGTTGATGATCGGCGTGTTCTGTGCCCTCGATCTCGTGCTGTTCTACCTGTTCTTCGAGGGCGGCCTGATCCCGATGTTCCTCATCATCGGCGTGTGGGGCGGCGCGCGGCGGGTCTACGCCAGCTTCAAGTTCTTCCTCTACACGTTGCTCGGCTCCGTATTGATGCTTCTCGCCATGATGGCGATTTACTTCCAGGCGGGCACGACCGATATTCCGGCGCTGATCGAGACGGCGAAAATTCCGGTCGGCATGCAGTGGTGGCTGTGGCTCGCGTTCTTTGCCTCGTTCGCCGTCAAGATGCCGATGTGGCCGGTGCACACCTGGCTTCCAGACGCGCACGTGGAGGCGCCGACGGCGGGGTCGGTGATCCTGGCTGCTGTCCTCCTGAAGATGGGCGGTTACGGCTTCCTGCGGTTCTCGCTGCCGCTGTTTCCGATCGCCTCGGAGCAATTGGCGCCCTTCGTCTTTACGCTGTCCGTCGTCGCGATCATCTACACGTCGCTCGTGGCGCTGGCGCAGGAGGACGTGAAGAAGTTGATCGCTTACTCGTCCGTCGCCCACATGGGCTATGTCACGATGGGGATATTCACGTTCACCCAACAGGGCGTCGACGGCGCGATCTTCCAGATGCTGTCACACGGCATCGTCTCGGCGGCGCTGTTTCTGTGCGTCGGCGTCGTCTACGACCGTATGCATACGCGCGAGATCGCGGCCTATGGCGGCCTCGTGCAACGCATGCCGATTTATGCGTTCTGCTTCATGGTCTTCACGATGGCGAATGTCGGCCTGCCCGGCACCTCGGGATTCGTCGGTGAGTTCCTGACGCTCATCGGGGCGTTCAAGGCCAATACGTGGGTGGCTTTTTTCGCGACTGTCGGCGTCATCCTGTCGGCGGCCTACGGTCTGTGGCTCTACCGACGGATGATCTTCGGCGTCATCGAGAAACCGGCGCTGCGCGCTATTTCGGACATGGGACCGCGCGAGATTGCGGTGATCGGGCCGCTGGTGGTGCTGACGATTCTCTTTGGTTTCTACCCCGCCCCCATCCTCGACGTGACGGCGCTGTCGGTGAAGAAGCTCGTGACCCAGTACGAGATGGCCGTGAAAACTTCCAAGTCCGCGACCTTGCCGCCAGCCACTCCCATTCGTTGACGTTTCCGCCGGAGAGATCGCCGTTATGGCCGACCTGACTTCGACCTTTGTAATGCTGCTGCCCGAGCTCGTCGTGGTGGGCGGGGCCATGGCCCTGTTGATGTGGGGCGTGTTTCGGCCCGAAACGGAAAACGAGGCCGAACGGATCGGTTGGGCCGGAGTGGTGATCCTTGGCGTGGCGGCATTTCTTCTGTTAACGGCGCCAACTGCCGGCGGAACGCTATTTGCCGGCGGGTTCATCGACGATGGTTTTGGCCGCTTGATGAAAGTGCTGATGCTCGTGGGGGCGGCGGGGACGCTCATTCTGGTGTTCGACGATATGCGTGCTGCGCAGGCGCTGAAATTCGAGTACCCCGTGCTCGTTCTGCTCGCGACGGCGGGCATGATGATCATGATTTCGGCCGGCGATTTGATGTCGCTCTATCTCGGGCTCGAATTGCAGAGCCTCGCTCTCTATGTCATCGCCGCCTTCCGTCGCGACAACGTGCGCTCGAGCGAGGCGGGCCTCAAGTATTTCGTCCTCGGTGCGTTGTCGTCGGGGATGATGCTCTACGGCGCGTCGCTCATTTATGGATTTGCCGGCACGACGGCGTTCGTGGGCATTGCGAAGGCGGCCGGCGCAGCGGGAGCCGGGCAGAACCTGTTGCTGATTTTTGGGCTCGTCTTTTTGCTGGTCGGGCTCGCCTTCAAAGTGTCCGCCGTGCCGTTCCACATGTGGACGCCAGACGTCTATGAGGGGGCGCCGACGCCGGTGACGGCCTTTCTCGCCGCCGCCCCGAAGATTGCGGCCATGGCGTTACTCGTGCGCGTGCTGTCGACGGGATTTCCGGGCGTCACGGTGCAGTGGCAGCAGATCATCACGTTCCTGGCCATTGCCTCGATGCTGCTTGGCGCGTTCGGTGCGATCGGGCAGACGAACATCAAACGACTGATGGCTTACTCGTCGATCGCCAATGTCGGCTTCGCGCTGGTTGGTCTGGCGGCGCCGGGGTCTGACGGCGTGCAAGGGGTCATCATCTACATGGCCATCTACATGGTCATGACGGTGGGCACGTTCGCTTGCATTTTGGCCATGCGGCGCGCGCACGGCAATGTCGAGGAAATCGACGAGCTTGCGGGCCTCGCGCGCACGCATCCGGGCATGGCGTTCGCGCTGGCCATGTTCATGTTCTCGTTCGCCGGCATTCCACCGCTCGCGGGCTTTTTTGCGAAGTTTTACGTCTTCCTGCCGGCGATCAAATCGGGGCTCGTCGGTTTGGCCGTCATCGGCGTTCTGGCGAGTGTGGTCGGAGCTTACTATTACCTGCGTATCGTCAAGATCATGTACTTCGACGAGGCCAAAGGGGCCTTCCAGCCTGTGCGATCGAAGGAGGGTGCGATCATGGCGTTGGCCCTCGTGCTCATACTTCTGTTCTCCGTGCCATTCTTTGCAGCACCTCTGGTCGATGCCGCCGCCTTCGCCGCCAAATCACTGCGGCTCTGAGAGGTCATGAGCACGCCCGGCCCTGGGAGTGTTCGCGGTGCGGTGGTCACGTTCGATCAACTCGATTCCACCAATAGCGAAGCCATGCGCCGGGTTGCGGCCGGCGAACGTGGTCCGTTGTGGATCCTGGCGCACCGGCAGACGGCTGGTCGTGGGCGGTCGGGGCGAGAATGGGTTTCACCGCGCGGAAATCTCGCCGTCAGCCTGATTTTCATGCCGCAGTGTTTGCCGGCGCAGGTTCCGCAGCTTTCGCTGATCGCAGGCGTGGCAGTGCATCAGGCGCTGGAGTCCCTATGGCCTGAAGGCGTGGCTGGCCGAAGATTGCGGTTGAAATGGCCCAACGACCTGCTGATCGGTCAGGCCAAGCTCGGGGGCATCCTCGTGGAGTCGACCCGATTTTCTGCCGACTTGGTTGCTGTCATCGGGATTGGCATCAACATCGCAGCTACACCCGACATCCTGGACCGCTCGGTGACCTCGATGGCGGAGCATGTCCCGGGTCCGCCTGCTGCCGAGGTTCTGGTATCGCACATCGCGGCGCGGCTCGACGCGTGCCTGGCCGAATGGAGCCAGCCGGCCGGGTTTGATGGTTTGCGCAGGCAATGGCTCGCCCGGGCGGGGCCGATTGGCGAGGCGATGTCGGTCAATACGGGAGCTGGGGCGGTCGCCGGAACGTTTGCCGGACTGGACACGGACGGGGCATTGCTGCTTTGTGGCGCAAATGACAGGCAACTGCGGTTCACGTTCGGTGACGTGACGTTGAATACGACTTTGAAAGTGTAAGAACATATGGCCGCGAACGACGCGAAAAGAGAACGCGGGGAGAACGAACTCGTTTTTCTGGCCCTTGGGGGCTTGGGCGAGGTCGGCATGAATTGCTACCTCTACGGGCTGGGGAGGGGCGGAAACCGACGCTGGATGATGGTCGATCTCGGCATCACCTTTCCCGAAGGTGAGGATGATCCGGGCGTCGACGTGATCCTGCCCGATCTCAAATTCATCGAAGCCAATCTACGCCAGCTTTCTGGACTGGTGTTGACGCACGGTCACGAAGACCACATCGGCGCCGTGATCGAGTTGTGGCCTCGGCTCGGTAATGTGCCGGTTTATGCGACGCCGTTCACGGCCGCGCTGCTGCGCGCCAAGCTCGCCGATTACGGCGGTCGATTGAAGATACCGATCACTGAGATCCCGATGGGTGGGCGCTTCCAAGTGGGGCCCTTCGACTGCGAGATGGTCACCATGGCCCACTCGATTCCCGAACCTTCGGGGCTCGCCATTCGCACGCCGCACGGGCTCGTGTTCCACACAGGCGACTGGAAGTTCGATCAGACGCCATTGATCGGCGACCCCAGTGACGAACCAAAGATTCAAAAAATGGGCGAGGAGGGTTTGCTCGCTCTCGTCTGCGATTCGACCAATGCGTTCCGCGACGGCCGTTCGCCGTCCGAAGTCGATGTCGCCGCATCGATCGGGCGGATCATCAAATCCGCCAAGCGGCGTGTGCTCGTCACGGCGTTTTCGTCCAATGTGGCGCGTATTCGTGCGGTCGCCGATGCGGCGCACGCGGCGAACCGGCGGCTCGTCGTGGCGGGGCGCGCGCTGCATCGCGTCATACAAGTGGCGATTGATACCGGCTACCTGCCGCAGGGATTTCGCTATCACGACCAGAGAGAGTTTTCCTACATCGCGCCACACGAGACGGTGGCGCTCATTACCGGCAGCCAGGGTGAGCCACGGGCGGCCCTTGCACGCATCTCGGCGAACGAGCATCCCGAGATCAAGCTCACCAAAGACGACATGGTGATTTTCTCGTCACGCACGATTCCGGGCAACGAGAAATCAGTCGGCGGCATCCAGAACAATCTCGCCCGCATGGGAATCCAGGTCGTGACCGACAACGAGGCGCTGGTCCACGTCACGGGGCATCCACGCCGCGACGAGTTGCAACAGATGTATGCCTGGACGAAGCCGAAGATCGCCATCCCAATGCACGGCGAGATGCGGCATTTGAAAGAACACGCCCGGATCGCACGCACGGCGGGTGTCGAGCAGGTGTTGACCCCGATCAACGGCGAAATCGTCGTGCTGGCTCCAGGCCGCGCGGCGATTGTCGACGAGGCGCCGGTGGGCCGCATCTTCCGCGATGGGCGCATGCTTATTCCGGCCGAGGGCGGCCCGGTGCGCGACCGCCGTAAGCTCGCCGTCGTTGGCGTCATCGCCGTGTCGATCGTGATGTCACAACGGGGCGAGGTGCTGGCTGATCCGCAGATCATGCTCGATGGTGTGCCGACAGACGATCCGCGTGGCGATAGCGTCAACGACATCGTGCTCGATGCCATCGATGGCACGTTGGATGGTATTCCGGCAGCGCGTCGGCGCGACCCTGAATTGGTTCGCGAGGCCGTTCGTCGCTCCGTTCGGGCTGCCGTCGATCAGTTCTGGGGCAAGAAGCCGATCGTGAAGGTTCTGGTGACGGTCCTCGAAGAACGCCAACCCAAGGCATCAAAGCCGCGCTGATATCGGCCGTGCGGCGGCGTTACGACAGCCGCCGCCGGACGAGATCGAGCAGGTTGATCACGGTGTATTCGCGCTGCTGGGGACGACCGCCGAGCAGGATGATCTTTTCGGCTTCGGTCGTGTCGCCAAGCGCGAGGCCGAGAAAAACCGTGCCGGTCTGATGCCCCTCGCCGCCATCGGGCGCCACCGCTGCGATGCCGACACTGGCCCCGAATGCTTTGCGCACGGCGGCCGCCTGAGATGCCGCCGCGTGCTCGGCCGAGCCGTTCCCTCCGGGGCCGATCGTCGATCCGAGAAACGTCGACATTTCCGTATCGATCGCGGTCATGCGCGACGACAGAATGCCACCGCTGAACGATTCCGCCGCGGCAACCGTCAGCCCGCGCTTTTCCAGCAGGTTGAGCACCACCCGCTCCATCGACTGATCGTCGACCCCGAACACGGC
>JANOKV010000094.1:0-7943 GCA_031419415.1 Hyphomicrobiales bacterium
GGTTATCGTCAAGCCCGCGACAGGCGACAGTGAAGGACTGGTCGGGTATCGCTTTGGCCTCGCCGACGAGAAGATCACCGCCGTGCGCCGGCCGCTGGAAGAGTTGGGCGTCACCACCGCCGAGGGCACGGCCGAGATCGCATTCCGACTGCCCCCGCTGGCACGCACGCAACGCGCGCTCGAGGCCGACGTTCTCGTGCGCCTCGAGGAGCCCGGTGGCCGTGCCATCGAACGGCGCTTGACGCTCCCCGTTTCGCTCGGTGCGCCGCGCCTCGGCGTGAAGCCGCTGTTTGCCGACTCTGTCGGCCAGGGCGAACCCGCCGACTTCGATGTGCTGCTCGTCGGCGTCGACGGCCGGCCGTTCGACGCCAAAGCGGTCACATGGGAACTCGTGCGCCTCGAGCAACGCTATCAATGGTATTCGCGTGGTGGCCACTGGAGCCACGACGCGGTCACCACTACACAGCGTATCGCCAGCGGTAGTGTGGACGCCGTCGCCGGCAAGCCAGCGCGCATCTCCGTCAAGGCCGACTGGGGCCGCTACCGCCTGCACGTCTCCTCTCCAGAAGCCAGCGGCGCGATGACCACCGTCGTCTTCAATGCCGGCTTTTACGGTGGCGAAACAACCGATAGCCCCGAGACGCTGAAAATCGCGCTCGACAAGACGACCTACAAAGCGGGCGAAACAGCGCGCCTGAAAATCGACAGTCGCGAGGCGGGTCGCGCTCACGTCGCGGTTCTCGCCAGCGGTCTGCTGGCCAGTCGCCAGGTGGAGGTGCCCGCCGGCGGAACCGAAATCACGATTCCGGTGGAGGCTGCGTGGTTGCCAGGCGCCTACGTCACGGCGACGCTCTATCGCCCGATGGACGAGAAGGCCCGCCGCATGCCGTCGCGCGCCATCGGCGTGCGCTGGGTCGCTGTCGACACGAGCGACAAGACTCTGGTCGTGGCGCTGACAGCGCCTAAAACCGTCAAGCCCGCGAGCAAACTCGCTGTTGCCCTCGATGTTGCGGGATTGACCGCTGGGGACGAGGCCCGCGTCACGGTCGCCGCCGTCGATCTGGGCATTCTCAATCTGACCCGCTACGAGGCGCCCGCCCCGCAGAATTGGTTCTTCGCACAACGGGGGTTGGGCCTCGAGGTCCGCGATCTCTACGGCCGCCTCATCGATGGCATGCGCGCCGATCGCGGCCGCCTGCGTTCGGGCGGCGATGGTGCTGCGAACAGTCTGTCGATGAAAGGGGCACCGCCCGTCGAAAAACCGTTGTCGCTTTTCTCCGGCATCGTCACGGTCGGCCGTGATGGCCGGGCGCGCGTGGAGTTCGACCTGCCGGAGTTCAATGGCACCGTGCGTTTGATGGCCGTCGCCTGGAGCGGCAGCAAGATCGGCTCGGGCACGACGGATGTGATCGTGCGTGATGCCCTAGCGCTGACGGCCACCGCGCCGCGCTTCCTCACGCTGGGCGACACCGCGCGCCTGTCGGTCGACGTACACAACATCGAAGGACCAGTCGCGCCCTACCGCGTCGCCGTGACCGAAGAAGGTCCAGCTGGCGCCAACCGTAACCTCGCCAACCGCGATCTCCCACTCAAAGCAGGCGAGCGGCGCACCGAAACGCTGGACTTGAAGCCGACCACGCTCGGCCGCACCGTCTACGACATTCGCGTTTCGGGTCCCGGTGGGATCGAGGTCAAACGTCGGGTCGCGCTCGAGGTCAAAGCTCCGGCCGGAGACATCAAGCGCGTCGTGATGGCCAATCTCGCGGCCAAGGGCGGTAAGCTCGTCCTCTCGCACGACATGATCGGGGATTTCTTGCCGGGAACGGCGCGCATGTCGGTGCTATCGGGTCCAGCCGCCCATCTCGACGTCGCCTCCCTCATGACCCAGCTCGACCGTTACCCGTACGGCTGCGCCGAGCAGACGACGAGCCGCGCGCTGCCGCTGCTCTACGTCAATCACATGGCGCAACGCCTCGGCATCGTCACCGACAGCCAAATCAAAGAGCGCATCGAGGCGGCGATCGACCGCGTGCTCGAGATGCAGGACGCCTCGGGCGCCTTCGGTGTGTGGGGTCCCAGTGGCGGCGATCTGTGGTTGACCGCCTACATCACGGATTTCCTCACCCGAGCCAAGGAGGCGGGCTTTACGGTGCGCGCGCAACCCTTCACGCAGGCGCTCGATCGGCTCGCCAACTATCTGAGTTACGCTCAGGACTTCGAGAAGGGCGGCGAGACGCGCGCCTATGCGCTCTATGTGCTGGCGCGCAACAGTCGCGCGCCGATCGGTGATCTGCGCTACCTCGTGGACACGCGGCTCGAGCGGTTTTCGACGCCCCTGGCGCAAGCTCAACTGGGCGCCGCACTCGCCTTGATGGGCGACAAGGATCGCGCCGAACGCGCTTTCCGGGCCGCCATCACCACCCTCGAAAAACCCGGCGATCAATCGCCCTGGAACAGCGCACGCTCTGATTACGGCTCGTTCCTGCGCGACGGCGCAGCCGTGATCACGCTGGCGTCGGAAACCGGCACGGCGAAAGCAGCGACACCGGGACTGACGGGTGTGTTGGCCAAGGTCTACCAGACCCGCACCGCCACCTCGACGCAGGAGCAAGCCTGGATGCTGCTCGCCGCCCGCGCGCTCAGTGAAGACGCGCAGGGCCAAACGTTGACCATCGACGGCCGCTCACATCGAGGTGATTTGGTGCAGTCGATCGAGACGCGCGACCTCGCCACCCGCGCCATCGATATCGTCAACACGGGCGATGCTCCAGTCGATGCGCTGGTCTCGATCGTGGGCGCGTCGTTGACGGCCGAGCCCGCCATCTCCAAGGGCTTCACCATCGCGCGCACGTACTACACGCTCGATGGCCAGAAGGTAGACATGAAGAGCGCGGACGGCGGCACGGGCCGCATCCAACAGAATGATCGTCTGCTCGTCGTGCTCACCGTCGAAGGCGCGGAAGCCGGGGGACGCGTCATGCTCGTCGATCGTCTACCGGCCGGCCTCGAGATCGAAAATCCGCGGCTCGTCGAGGGTGGCGATCTGAAAGGCGTCGACTGGCTCGAGCGGCCGCGCGAGCCCCAGCACACCGAATTCCGCGATGATCGCTTCGTCGCCGCGTTCGACTTTTTCGGCGAGCGTCAGCGCGGTGGGGCCACCGGCCCCGATGTCGCGACGAAAGCGACGGTCGCCTACATCGTGCGTGCGGTCTCGCCGGGCTCGTTCGTGCATCCGGCCGCTACTGTGGAGGATATGTACCGCCCCGATCGTTTCGCCCGCACCGCCTCCGGCCGCCTCGACATCGAGCCGCGCAAATGAATGCCGCCCCCTGGTTGCGGCACTCGAAAAAGCGCATCGGCCTCGGCGTTTGCATGTCGCTGGCCTTCGCTTGCGCCCTCTTCGTTTGGCGCGCGGTCGTGGGACTCGACGCCCAACTCGCGCGCGCCGAAGACGTTTCGGTTACCGTGCTCGACCGTAATGATCGCCTGTTGCGCGCCTTCACGACGCCCGACGACCGCTGGCGACTTCCGGTCGAGCCGTCCCAAGTCGATGCGCGGTATCTGGCGATGCTCGCAGCCTTCGAGGACAAGCGATTCCACGCCCATCCGGGGGTCGATGCGCTCGCCGTCGGACGCGCCGCCGTACAATTCGTGCGCAACATGCGCATCGTTTCGGGCGCCTCGACGCTCACCATGCAAACGTCCCGACTGCTCGACGGCGAGCACCCTCGCTCAGCCATCGGCAAGCTCCGGCAAATGGTGCGCGCCGTGGCCCTCGAGCGGCGTCTCGACAAGGTGGGCATTCTGCGGCTCTACCTGCGGCTTGCGCCGTTCGGTGGCAACATCGAAGGTGTGCGTGCGGCGTCGCTCGCCTACTTCGGCAAAGAACCAAAACGCCTGACGCTCGCCGAGGCGGCGCTTCTCGTCGCGCTGCCGCAAGCCCCGAAATCGCGCCGACCCGATCGCTACGCCGACGCGGCGCACCGCGCCCGTGACCGGGTTCTCGATCGCGTTCGGGGCGCGGGTGTCATCAGTGCGGAGGAAGCCGCCGATGCCAAGCGCGAGCCCGTGCCCCGCGCGCGGCGGGCGTTTCCCAAACTCGCCCCGCATCTGGCCGAAGGCGAGCTGCGCTCCGATCCGCGCCGGCTCGTGCATCGGTTGACGCTCGATGTCGATGCTCAGGCGCGGCTCGAGATCCTCGCCCGCGAGCATGCGCAGGCGCTAGGCCCAAAACTCTCGGTGGCCCTCCTCGCCGTCGATCATCGCTCCGGCGCGGTCATCGCCCATGTCGGCTCGGCCGATTATCACGATGAGACCCGCCTGGGCGCGATCGACATGACGGATGCCGTGCGCTCGCCGGGGTCGACCTTGAAGCCATTGATCTATGGCCTCGCGTTCGAGCAGGGTTTGGCCCATCCCGAGACGCTGATCGAGGACCAGCCGACGCGGTTCGGGACGTGGCAACCGCAGAATTTCGACGAGGAGTTCCATGGCAGCGTCACCATTCGCGAGGCGCTCGCCCAATCGCTCAACATTCCAGCCGTCAAGGTGCTCGCCGCCGTCGGGCCAGCGCGCCTCGTGGGCCGCATGCGGCGCATCCGACTGCAGGTGACGCTGCCGCCCGCCACTGAGCCCACGATCGCAATTGCGCTGGGCGGCGTCGGCATGCGGCTGTCGGATCTGGCGACGCTCTTTGCCGCCATCGCGCGCGGCGGTGAAGCCGTTCGCCTGGAGCACCGCCGCGATGCCCCTCGGCCGCGCGGCCGCGTCGATGCCCTGCCTCGACTGCTCAGTCCGGCGGCGGCATGGCACGTCACCGATATCCTGCGAGGCGCGCCCCCACCGGCCAACGCCAAAGGCGGGGGCATCGCCTACAAAACGGGCACGTCCTACGGCTATCGCGATGCGTGGGCGATCGGTTCGGACGGGCGCTTCACCGTCGCCGTCTGGGTTGGTCGACCCGACGCCACTGCCACGCCAGGGCTCACCGGGCGCACGGCGGCAGCACCGATTCTCTTCGATGCGATGGCCCGCCTCGCCGATCGGCCGACGCCTTTCGATGCGGCCCCGGCTGGCGTCCTTCGAGCGGCGACAGGGTCATTGCCGCCGCCGCTGCGTCGTTTCAAGGCCCCCGGTGAGCCGGAGGCGGCAACCGGTCCCTTTCTCGAGCCTCCCGTCTCCATCGCCTTCCCGCCCGACAAGTCCCAGATCGAAACGGCGACGGGCGCTCCCGATCAGATCGTTCTCAAAGCGGATGGCGGCGCGTTGCCCCTCACCTGGCTGGTGGACGGCACCCCGCTCGACACCGACCCGACCCGTCGCGACGTCGAATGGCAGCCTTTGGGGCGCGGCTTCGTGCGCATCTCGGTGATCGACGCAAATGGCCGAACCGACCGGGTCGAGGTCCGTCTGAAATAGTCCGCGGGGCTTCGGCAGCCCAGGTTGCAGCAACCAACTCGGCTGGGCCGGCGTTGCTCGGGCGGCGCTCGGTCTGGCGGGGCGACCGGACGGCCATTTTTCGGCCCGGGTCTGCATCGAGTGTTGTTCCTGCGACGGAATTTGCTGCGCGGGGCGAGAAAACTTATCCCCGCTTGGCGAGATCGTGCTAGGATTTGCCTCATGACGAATGATCCCACCGAGCGTCCGAATGGACCGGGGGTTTACGCCCCTCCTGGCGCCACGACCTTCGAACGCAAGGTCCAGTGGAGCCGTTTCGCACTCCTGTTCGAGCGACTTTGGCCTCGCTTGTGGGCCGTATTTGGGCTTGTCGGGCTGTTCGTCCTGGTCTCACTGCTCGGCGTTTGGCAGTCTGTGTCGGAGCTGATCCACATCGCTCTGATGGCGGCATTCGGCGTGGCCCTGCTGGCAGTGCTCGGGTGGGCGGCGCGGACCCCTGCGGTTACTCGGGATGACGCCATCCGCCGTCTCGAGCGTCGCTCGGGCGTGCCGCATCGACCCGCATCGACCTACGAAGATACGCTGACCGCCTCGGCAGACGACCCCGCGACACGCGCGTTGTGGCGCGCGCACAAGGGGCGCCTCGAGGCTCTGCTCGCCCGCCTCCAGGTCGGTAATCCATCGCCACGCACGGATCGCTACGATCCCATGGCGCTGCGCGTACTTCTGTTGATGGGTCTGCTCATCGTCGGGCTCATCGTCGGCGATAGCGCCAAGGATCGATTGAGCGCCGCCTTCCGCTTCGGAACGCCTGTGCTCAGCGCGCAAGCGCGCCTCGATGCGTGGTTGACCCCGCCTGCCTACACCGGTCGACCACCGATCATTCTGGCGGACGGCTCGCGCCCTATCGGCACGATCGTGCGCGACCCGACCGCAGATCCCATCATCGATGTGCCCCACAACAGCCTGTTCGTCGTGCGGGTGAGCGGAGCCAAGGGTCTCGCCCTCGAAGTGACGCTCGACGGTAAACCCACCGAGCGCATCGACTCCAAACCTCCCGAGGGCTCAGACCCTGCGGCTGCTGCGGCGCCTGCAAAACAATCGACGGCGGCGAGCCCGCCCGCGCGTCCAGCGCAAACCGAGATCGCCGAAATCAAATTCAACGTGACCCAATCAGCGACAGTTCGCGTCGTTGGCGCAGCGACGCTCGAGCCGTGGCAATTCCGGGTCATCCCCGATCATCCGCCCAAAATTACGCTGACCAAAGACCCTGAACGCTCGCCGCGCGGTGCGACCAAACTCACCTACAAGGTCGAGGACGATTACGGCGTCGTCTCTGCGGAAGGTCGCATCACCCGCGTGCCGTCCAAGGTCGGCGATCCGGCGACGAGTTGGGCGCGTCGCGCCGCCAATACCGGCCCCCGCCCCCCGCTCGAGCGCCCGCCGGTGCTCAGCTTGCGTCTGCCGCGCGCCAACGCCAAACAAGCCGAAGGCAACAGCCATCACGAATTGGGCTCCCATCCCTGGGCCGGCATGCGCGTGCGCTTGCAGCTCAGTGCGCGCGATCAAGCCGGCCAGATCGGCCGCGGCGAGATGCACGAATTCGTCTTGGCGCAGCGCGCCTTCCAGAACCCGATCGCGCGCGCCGTCGTGGAACAGCGCCGCCTGCTGGTCGAGGACCCGCGCAATCGCCTGCACGTCCTGAAAGGGCTCGAGGCGATCACGTTCGAGCCCGACGACATCTTCACGGACCGTCGCGCCTATCTCGGGCTGCGCACGGTGTACTGGCGTCTACAGCGCGACAAGACGCGCGCGAGCATGAAGAGCGCCACCGACCATCTCTGGCATATCGCACTGCGGCTCGAGGACGGGGATCTGTCCGATGCCGAGCGGGCGCTGCGCGAGGCCCAGGAAAAGCTCGCGCAAGCGCTGCGCGATGGTGCGTCCGAAGAAGAAATCCGCAAGCTCATGAACGAGCTGCGGCAAGCACTGAACGAGTTCATGCAGCAGCTCGCCCGCCAGTCCGAGGGGCAGCCGCCTCCGCAAATGGGCCAGAATCAGAACAATCAGACCATCCGCCA
Source organism: Hyphomicrobiales bacterium (assembly GCA_031419415.1). GTDB lineage: Bacteria > Pseudomonadota > Alphaproteobacteria > Rhizobiales > Hyphomicrobiaceae. The sequence goes on from JANOKV010000094.1 coordinate 7,479, forward strand.
GCAGGACCTCGAGCGGATGATGCGCGACATCGAGAATATGGCGCGGCAAGGCTCGCGCGACATGGCCCAGCAGATGTTGAGCCAGCTCCGCGACATGCTTGAGCAGTTGCAGAACGGGCGCATGGCGCAAGGTCAGGGCCAAAGCCAGCAGAGCCAACAAATGATGCAGATGATGGACCAGTTCGGGGACATTATCGGCAAGCAGCAGCAGCTCCTCGACGACACGTTCGGCGAGCAACAGCGCGATCCCGATGGCGATGAACCCGGCCAGCAGGGTCAGCAGGGCCAGCAAGGCCAACAAGGCCAACAAGGCCAACAGGGCCAACAGGGCCAACAGGGCCAACAGGGCCAGCAAGGTCAGCAAGGTCAGCAAGGGCAACGCGGCCAGCAAGGCCAGCGCGGCCAACAGGGGCAAGGCCAACAGGGACAGGGCCAGCAGGGACAGCGTGGCCAACAAGGCCAGCA
>JANOKV010000095.1:0-11602 GCA_031419415.1 Hyphomicrobiales bacterium
TGGATGACGCCCCAGTTCGGCTTCGTGCGGCTGTCCGACCGGTGGACGACGGGATCGTCGATCATGCCGCAGAAGCGCAATCCGGATGCCGCCGAGCTCTGTCGCGCCAAGATTGGGCGGATTGCCGGCGCCTTCCAGGGCCTGCTCATGGTGATGAAGGGGCTCCCGCTCGCCTATTCGAAGGACATGCAGGACGACAAGGAGACGACCTTCGACGCCCTACGCGCCATTGCGGTCGCGACTGCCGCCATGACCGGTATGATGGAGGACCTAGAACCCGTTCCAGAAGCCATGCGGGCGGCGGCCGGGCGGGGGTATTCGACGGCCACGGACCTGGCCGACTGGCTGGTGCGCGAGCTGGCGCTGCCGTTCCGCGAGGCTCATCACGTCACGGGAACCATCGTCAGGCTGGCGGAAGCGCGCGGCATCGATCTCGATGCGCTCCCGCTCGAGGTCATGCAGCAGGTGGAGGCGCGCATCACGGCGGCTGTGTTCACGGTTCTTTCCGTCGAGTCCTCGGTAGCCAGCCGCACCAGCTATGGGGGAACTGCGCCACAGAACGTCCGCAAAATGGCGGCAGAGTGGATAAAGCGGTTGGAGGCAGCCAACGCGGGCGGCTAAGTAGAGGATGGCTGGGCGCTGACGAGGCTCTAGTCGAGTTGATTGTCGAGGAACGGGCAGATGCGTCTCGAGACCTTCAGGATTGCGATGCTGGCCCTAGCGCTCGGGATGGGCCTATCGGCGTGCGGCACGCGCTCTTCCCTCGAAAGCCCCGCCGCTGACGACCGCACGGCGACCGCCGATTCTGGCCAAGGCAAAAAAGAAGGCGAAGCCCCCCGCCCCCACCGCGGCTTCGTGCTGGACGGGTTGATTAGGTAGGGGGTGGCGCAACGCCTCGCTTGTTCCAGCGGCCCCACTTTGCAATCACGATGCCTGCCGGCGCCAACGATGTCGCTACCTAAGGGGATCGGCATCGCGATCACGGCTGGCGTGCCAAATGCGCACGACGTCGAGGTGCGTGTCGGTGAAGCGGTACCACAGCACCAATCTCGTACCGGGGATCCAGGCTTCCCACAGATTGCGATCGGGGATGTACTTGCCGTTGCGCGGGTAGGCGGCCAAGAAATCGCGCAGGAAGCCCTCTGTGCGGTTGGCGAGCTGTTCGGCGGGGCGGTGGGCGTTGCGGCTGATCAGGTAGTCGATCTGAGCGTCGAGGTCGGTCTCGGCGCGCCGCGAGAAGGCGTAGGTCCTCATGAAGCCGATTGGGACGCGCTGATCCGAGCCCGCAGCGCGCGAAACACCTGCTCTCCCGGGATGCGTTCGCCGCGATCGAGGCTCTCTATCGCGGCGTCGATGGCCTGTTTATCAGCCTCCGGCAACGACGAGTAGACGGTATCCCCCGCCAGATGCTCGACGTAGTCCGCCACTTGCTCCAAGCCCGCAGCGTCGAGGCGGTCGATGCTCTGGGCGATGCGTTCGATGGTGTGTTGCTTGGTCATCGGTCAATCATAGCATTTGGTGGGGGCTCGGGAAAGTCAGCGTGAAATTACCGCGCCCCACACTCCAGCCAAGGTCGTGCGCGTCGCGCGTGGCCAGGGTGATAGACAACCGGGCACAATAAGCGCAGCGAACCCTGGACTCCCCATAACATGCAGGCGTAGCCTTCTCCTGGTTTCATCAGGAGGATGGTCCATGCAGAAATTGTCCGCAGCATCGCTTGCCGCAGCTCTGGTTGTGAGCCTTGCAAGTCCTCAAAACGCGCACGCGCAACAAGCGCAGGCCGCGCCGGCTGCGGGCGATGTCGTGCAGGGTATGTCGCGCGAGCGGCTGGGCCGAATCGCCGGCGTGATGAAGCAGGAGATCGAGAAGGGCCATTTTCCGGGCGCCGTCACGCTGATCGCGCGGCGCGGCGAAATCGTGCATTTCGAGGCGCACGGTTTCCTCGATGCGGCCAAGACGAAGCCCATCGCCAAAGACAGCATCTTCCGCATGGCCTCGATGACGAAGGCGATTACGACTGTCGCTGCGATGATGCTGGTCGAGCAGGGTGTGTTCAAGATCAACGATCCGATCGAGCAGCTTCTGCCGGAGTTGAAGGACCTCAAAGTCGAAGTCAGCAAGACCGCCGCAGACGGCACGGTCACGACGGAGGATGTCGCCGTCAATCGCTCTGTCACCATTCAAGACCTGATGCGGCACACGTCGGGGTTTTATTATGCCGGCGCAATCAGATCGAAACGGCTGAAGGAAGCCTACGAGCAGGCCAACATCGAAGCGCGCGAAACGCCGATCACTGCGGATGACATGTTGAAACGCCTCGGCCAAATCCCGCTTGCGCATCAGCCGGGCGCGGCCTTCCACTATTCGATCTCGACCGACGTGTTGGGGATGGTCGTCGAGCGGGCGACGAAAAAAACGCTGGATGTCGTGCTTGGCGAGATGATCTTCAAGCCGCTCGGTATGACCGATACGGCGTTCTGGGTGCCTGCCGAAAAGGCCGCCCGCGTGGCCGAACTGTTCGATGCCGACCCGTTGAAAAAGGGCGCGTTGACATTTTGTCTGCCCGAAGCCGAAATCAAAAAGAGTTATCTGAAAGGTGGCGCGGGGCTGTGCGGCACGACGGAGGATTATTTCAAGTTTGTTCAGATGCTCGGCAATGGCGGCGTCTATCAGGGCAAGCGGCTGCTCTCGAAGAAGACCGTGGAGTTCATGCTACAGGACCACACGGTCGGCATGGGCGGCTCGACGGCGGCATCGACGGGTCCGGGCTATGGCTTCGGCTTGGGCTTCGCCGTGCGCCTGCACGATGGCTTCGGTTGGAGCGCCGGCTCCAAGGGCGACGCCATGTGGGGCGGGGCCTTCGGCACCAGCTTCACGATCGACCCCAAAGAGCAGTTGGTCGCGATCCAGCTCACCCAAGGCGCCACCCCGCGCCTGCATTCGCGCCACCTCTTCAAGAACCTGATCTACGGCGCAATGGTGGAGTGACGCCAGGGGGATTTTTCTCGCTCCAGGGGACGGACGCCGATCACCCCGCCACCCGTCCCCACGCCCCCGACGCGGCGCTCGTCGCTTCGCCTACGGCGCTCGTCAGCCGGCCCGAGTATCCACTGCGCACCGCGCCGATGGCGAAGACGCCAGGCGTGGCGGTTTCATAGTTGGCGTCCGTCAGAATAAGGCCCCGCGCATCGCGTTGTGCGAGGTTGCCGATCAGCTCGGCATTGGGCGCGAGGCCGATATAGACGAAGATGCCCGAGCACGGCAAGTCGCGCAGGTCCGCGCCGCCGCTGCGCACCCGAACGCCCGTGACCGCTTCGTCTCCCAGCACCTCGGCCACATCGCTCTGCAGACGAATGCTTATCGTCTCAATGGCGGTCGCGCGGTCGACATAAGTGCGGCGCGCCCGCAGTCGATCCCCGCGCGTGACGATCGTGACGGAGGCCGCGTATTCGGCCAAATGCAACGCCTCCTGCAATGCGGCATCGCCACCACCGACGACCACCACGTCCTGCCCCTTGTGCAGACTGCCGTTGCACCACGCACATTGCGAGACGCCCCGATCGAACAGGCGTTCGGCGCCGGGCGCATCGAGCATCTTCAAGCGCGCGCCGGTGGCGACGATGACCGTGCGTGCGCGGCGTCGTTCGCCCGCGATGTCCAGCACCCGGTGATCGCCCGCCAGTGTCACGCCGCTCACGTCCTCCGCGACCACCTCGACGCCCAGCGCATCGTTTCGTTCGGTGACGCGCAGCGCAATATCGAGTGCCGACACCGGATCGGTCGCCGCTGGAAATCCGTCGAGCGCGCCCACGTTGGCCGCGAGGCCGCCCGGCAGGCCCGTGCCGATGACGTGCACCACCTTTGCGCCTGACAACGCCGCGTGATGGGCCGCCGTCAATCCACTGAAGCCACCGCCGATCACGGCGATATCGCAATCTTCACTCACGCCATGTCTCCAGGGCTCGGGTCGCCCGCGCGCAGTGTAGCCGTTTTGCCTTGCTGCGGCCCAGCGCAAAGCCGTGTCATACTACCCGCAAAATCCGACAACAACAGAAGGTCCCCGCCCATGTCGACGCCCAAGCTCACCAATCCCGTTCTCGAAGCCATGCGCGCTGGCAAGGCGGCGATGGGGCTCTCGGTGCGCCTCGCGCGCGCGCCCGAGATCGTGCGCATCGCCAAGGCCACGGGCCACCACTTCCTCTTCATCGACGGCCAGCACGCCGTTTTCAATATCGAAACCATCATCAACCTGGCGAGCACGGCCATTCCGCTGGGCGTGGCGCCGATGGTGCGCGTGCGCTCTCCCGATGACGCCGACGTGCCCTCGCTGCTTGACAATGGCGTGACGGGCATCATCTTTCCCGACGTCAACACGGCAGCCCAAGCGCGCCACTGCGTCGCGATCACGAAATTCGCGCCCATTGGCCGCCGTTCGGTCGGCGCCGTCTTCCCGCAGTTCAACGGCCAAACCGTGCCGCTTGCCGACTCCATTCGCGAGATCAACGCCTCGACCGTGTGCTGCGTCATGGTGGAAACCAAGAAGGGCCTCGACAACATCGAAGAGATCGCCGCGGTGCCCGGCATCGACGTCGTCCACATCGGCACCAACGACCTGATGACGGACCTGGGCAAACCCGGGCAGCTCGACGATCCAATCGTCGAACTGGCGCTCGATCGCGCCATCGCGGCGTGCAACGCCAACGGCATCTACGCTGGCTGTGGCGGCATTCGCGTCGTCGAGCGGCAGGCAGCCATGATCAAACGCGGCATCCGCTTCCTGACCACCCAGAGCGACACCGGCTTCCTCCTCGCCGCCGCCAAAGCCTGGACCGACGGCATCAACGCCAAGCTGGGGTGAGGATCACATGTTCAGTGCCCCACTAAAATCCGACGCTGAGATGGTGCTCGCCGATCTGCGCCAGCGGGGCTTGAAGATCGTCACGGCGGAGAGTTGCACGGGTGGATTGATCGCGGGTGTGTTGACCGAGTGTGCGGGCTCGTCCGATGTGGTGGAGCGGGGCTTCGTCACCTATTCCAACGAGGCCAAGGTGGCGATGCTGGGCGTGCCTCGGCGGCTGATCGAGACGGTCGGGGTCATCAGTCGGGAGGTCGCGGAGGCGATGGCGGTGGGCGCGCTCGCCCAATCGCTCGCCGATGTCAGCTTGGGCGTCACGGGCGTTGCCGGCCCCGGTGGCGGCAGCGTGACCAAGCCCGTCGGTCTCGTCCACATTGCGGCCGCACGCCGCGGCGGCAGCGTCCTCCACGAGGAATGCCGCTTCGGCTCGGTCAGTCGGTCCGACATTCGCGAGCAGGCCGTCCGGTCGGCGCTGGCCCTCGTGCGACGGCTCGTGTCGACGGGCGACGGCAAGCCGTGATCGCTACGACCTTTGCCACGACGCGCGGCCCCCTTGCGGCGTTCGAGATTCGGACCCATCCTTGGGCCATGAACCCGACCGATAAAAGGACCGACGCGCCGGGCCTCCATCCCGATGCGCGCCGCCGAAAAGCCGATCTGCACCTCGAGGACTACGCTGCCGGCGTCCTGGCTGGCGATCGTGCCGTTCTGGCGCGTGCGATCACACTCGTCGAGAGTACGCGACCGACGGATCAGGCGTTGGCGCGCGGCTTGTTGCAGCGCTTGCTTCCCGATACGGCCCCTTCGCATCGCATCGGCATGACCGGGGTGCCTGGCGTCGGGAAGTCGACCACGATCGATCAATTCGGCATGAACCTGATCGAGGCGGGGCATCGCGTCGCCGTCCTGGCTGTCGATCCGACATCGCGGCGCACGGGCGGATCGATTCTGGGCGACAAGACGCGCATGCAGCGGTTGTCCCAGTCGCCACACGCCTTCATTCGACCGACGCCCACATCGGGCACGCTCGGCGGTGTAGCGCGGCGCACCCGCGAAACGATGGCGCTGGTCGAGGCGGCGGGGTTCGACGTCGTCATCGTCGAGACGGTTGGCGTCGGTCAGTCGGAGACGGCGGTGGCCGACATGGTCGATTTCTTCTTGGTCATGCTGCTGGCGGGTGGCGGCGACGACCTGCAGGGGATCAAGAAAGGCATCGTCGAGCTGGCCGACATGATCGCCATCAACAAGGCCGACGGCGACAACATCGAGCGGGCCAATCGCGCGGCGACCGAGTATCGCGGCGCGCTGCATATCCTCACGCCGGCCTCTCCGAATTGGCAGCCTCCGGTCGTCACGATCTCGGGTCGCGACAACAGCGGCCTCGATGACGTCTGGGCCAGGATCGAGGCGCATCGACGGATCATGACGGGGACCGGCGAGCTCGCCGCGCGGCGCAGCCGGCAGGCCGTCGGCTGGATGCGCGAGATGCTCAACGATCGCCTGATGCAGCGCCTCCTGTCGACGACCGCCATTGCCGAGGCGATGCCGCAGCTCGAGGCCCAAGTCGAAGCCGGGACGATGACGGCGGCATTCGCCGTCGAGGAAGTGCTGGCGCTCGGAACGGCATCATGAACCATCGTCCCACGCTGCTGCTGACGGGGTTTGGCCCCTTTCCCAACGTGCCGACGAACGCGACGGCGGTTCTGGTGCCGCGCATCGCGCAGGCGGCTCAGCACGCCTTTCCAGGTGTTCGGATCGCCTGCCAAATCCTGCCGACGGAATGGGCGACGGGGTTGCATCAGGTCGCGGACCTCTATCGGCAGCTTCTCCCGATCGCCGCCATTCACTTTGGGGTCGCTGGCCGGGCCAGCGGCTTCGAGATCGAGGCGCGCGGGCGCAATGTATGCTCCCTGGCGGCGGATGCGGCGGGATTGTTGCCGAGCGGATCGCGCGTATCGCCATGGGGGCCGGAATATCTGTCGTCGACACTGCCGGCCACCCACATTGTCGAGCGATTGCGGCGACGCGGCATTCCTGCGATCGTCTCGCGTGATGCGGGCGGATACCTGTGCAACGCGTTGCTCTACCGGACGCAGGAGCTGGCGCGCGCGGCGGCGACACCTGTCCGCAGCGGGTTCATTCACCTGCCATCGACCCTCGTCAACGAGCGCTATGTCAGACGCGGGCCGCTCGGCCGATGCCGACTCGATTGGGCGGATGTGGTCGAAGGTGGCCTCGAGGCGATTGCCGCGACCTTGGGCCAAGCGGCTGTGCCGGCGCGGCGGGCGGCAGCATTGACGTTCTGAAGCGCATCACGCACCTCACGCGTTCACGCGCTCCCAGGATTGGAGGGCGACGCGACGACCGGCAAGGTCGGCGAAGCTTTTTTCGTGGCAGGTCAAAACGATGACCTGATGCCAGTTGGCGGCCTCCTCGAGGGCGCGGAAGAGGCGCAGCATTCGGGTGTCGTCGGCAAAGACCAGGGCATCGTCGAGGATCACGGGCGCTGCACGGCCACTGTCGGCCAACAGGCGCGCGAAGGCGAGACGGGCGAGGACCGCGATCTGCTCGCGGGTGCCATCGCTCAGGCGATCCAGGTGCTCGGTGGCGCCATTGCGAGCCAGCTCGCGCAGACCAAAGGTGGCATCGACCTGGGCGTCGGCGCCGGGAAACAGTAGGTGGAGGTAGGGAAAAAAGCGCGCCTTGATCGGCTCCAGGAACTGCGCCTCGCTCGCGGCAGCTTCGCTGGCGAGTTCCTGCTCGAGACGTCGCAGGGCGGCCACCTCCGCTTCGAAGCGGCGCACGACGGCGTCGGCCTCCGCGACCGCGTCGGTGAGTTCGGCGACGAGGCTTTCGATGTCTTCGTTGCGCCGGTCCACCAGAAGGATCTCGGTATGATCGGCAATCTTGCTCAGCTCCTGCAATTCGCGACTGGCCCGATCGACGACGTCCTGCGCGGTGGCAACATCGGCGACGAGGCGTGTGAGGGTGGCGTCATCCGGTGCCCTGTCGAGCCAGGCGGAGAGCGTGCGGGCCGCGTCGTTGGCGGTCGTCTCGGCCTCACTCAAGGCCAGGGCCAATGCCGTGCAACGGGTGGCGCGCTCTGCGGCGGGGGGCAGCGTAGTCGCAAGTTGATCGCGCTGCAGCGCCCGTCCACGAATTCCGGCCGTACGGCCAGCGTCCGCCTCGCGCTGGAGGGCGATGGCGCTGGACGTTTTTGTCGTCGCGGCTTCGAGGTGCTTGAGCTTTGCGCGCGCAGAATTCAACGCCGCCTCGATCTGCGTGAGGGGACGAGTGGCGGTGGTGGGGGCCTCACCGGCCTCGGTCCGGGCGTCAGTATAGGTCACTTCGAGAGCCGCAACGCCGTCCGGGGCCAGCCCTTGCAAGCGGGCGCGAAGGTCACTCAGCTCCGCCTCGAGCAGCCGACGGGCGGCGACCCGTGCTTCGAAGTCGGCGAGGTCGGTGACGCCGGCTGCGGCGCACAAGCGCTCCAACGCGCCGCGATGCCCATCGCGCAGGCGGGCGGTGTCCTCGGTGGCCTCGCCGCCACCGGGTCGGACGGTGAGTCTGCCGATGCCGTCGATATCGAGAACTAGGGCGCGGTCGGCGGTCAGGGAGCCGCCGTCGGGTAGATCGCGCCCGGCGACACGAATGCGGCCGATGGCATCGGGGGCGTAATCGATGCTGAGCACGGCGGCTGCCGCTGACAGTCGGGTATCCAGATCGCGCAAGGTCGCGGCTTCAAGACGCGCCACTTCCAGATCGGCGAACGTGGCGCCAAAGGTCGACAGCTCGGCCGTCAGTTCGCCGCTGCGCTGGGCGGCGGCGCGGGCGGCCTCGAGACGGGCGGCGATCTGTGGCAGGCGATTGAGCGCGGCGGCTTGGTGGTGGGCGGTGACAGCCTGCGCGTGCTCGATTTGCAGCGCTGTAATCGTGGCGCTCAGAGCCTCGGCGTCGTGCTGGTGGGTCGTGCTTTCGGCGATCAGACCAGCCATGGCAGTCGCCGCCTCGATGGCCTCGCGCGCGTCGGCGGCATCGAGCCGATCGAGGTCGTCGAGCTGACTGAGAGCTGCTTGGAGCGCGGCGTGTTCGTTCGCTGCAAGTTTGTGGCTCGTTGCCGCCGTGCGCTGGTTATAGGCGGCCCGATCGGCGTGTGCCTTTGCTTGCTGGCCGGTGGCCAGCGCATCGCGCGCGCGCTCGAGGGCGCCGTAACGGGCAGCGCTGGCAACCGGATCGGCGATGGCCCGCTCGCGCTCGCGTGTGGTCGCGAGCACGCGAAGCTGATCCTCGACCTGGTCGAGCTTGGCGCGGGCTTTTGCCAACGCGTCGGCTTTCGCTTTGGCTTGGGTGATTGCGGTGAGGTATGATTTGGTCGGTTGCTGTCTGGCTCGGGTCACGAGTTCATCGAGTTCGGCTTGCGCCCGCTGGCGAACTCGACGCGCGCGGTCGCCGCCTGTCATCGCGGCAACCTCACCTGCGATGGCCGCGTCGAGAAGGCCACGAGCATCGGAGGGCACCGCGAATTTTTCCGTGGAGTGCCCCTGATCCAACCAGAGCAGAGGGATCTGGGAACTCGTTCCATCGAGGGCGAGTAGCCGCTCGAGTTCGGCTTCCGCTTCGGGGCCGCGAAACACCGCCCCCCCACCGCCGCGCTCGAGCAGTTCGGCGCGGGCTTGGGTCAGCCACCGCTTGCAGAGCCGCCATTTGCGCCCTGCGCATTCGAAGTCGATTTCGACTGTCGGCGCGCCGCCCCGATAGGGGCGAAATGCTTCGATGTCTTTGGCCTTCGTGCCGTGTTTCGTGGTCAGCGCGAGTCTCGTGGCAGCCAGGATCGTCGACTTGCCCAGCTCATTTGGTCCAGCCAGAACATCGAGCCCACCCGTCAACCCCTCGATTGCGACGGGTGCGTCGAACTTGCCGAACTCCGCCATGCGGATCGCGGTGATTTTCATGGAGCCCCGTCCGCGCCGAGGGCGGCGTCGAAGGTGAAGAGGCGGCTCAAGGCGTCGGCGGCGATGCGGGCGTCCGGGCTGTCCCCTTCGGCGGCCTTCGCCAAGCGCTCGGCGACCGTGCGTAGCGCGCCAGCGGGCAGCGCCTCGAGATCGGCAAAACCGGCGGCCCATCGCAACCGCGAATAGTCGGTGCGGACGTGGAACAAGCGCAGCGCCAGCCGGGCGATATTCTGCTCCAGCATCGCTTGCGCGGCCACCGGTATGCGACCTTCGACGGACAGATCGAGGACGTGGTGCGAGGCGGCCGGGCCAAGCCGCTCGAGTTCGGCGATCAGCGGCTCGATGTCCTCGAGGCGCGTCATGAGAACGCGGCGGGCGAGCCAGCGGTAGATGGCGGTGGAAACGGGTGTGACCGTCGGCTGTGATCCCGCGCCAGGGATGTCGACGACGAGAATGTTGCCGGGGCCATTGTCCGTGAAGCTGTCGGGCTCGGGTGTGCCGGCGTACCAAGTGGCCGGGCCAATCTGCTTGGTGCCATGCCAATCGCCAAGCGCCAGATAGTCCAGACGAGCTGACCGCGCGCGCGCCGGATCGATCGGGACGGCGGCTTCGCCCAGGCTGCCGAAACCCTGGACCGAGCCGTGCGCCAGTCCGATGCGAATGGTGCCGGCAGGCGAAGGTGCGGCGTCCATCCAGGCGGTCGGATCAAGGGTTGTCGATTTGGCGGCGAGCGGGGCGGTCAGCAGCACGACGCCGGACTCGAGTTCAATGAGGCGGGGTTCCAGGTGGAGGTGAACGTTGCCGGGAAGATTGCGCGTCAGCGCGCCCCACAAGCCGCCGGGTCTGGCGGGGTCGTGATTTCCCGGGAGCAGATGCCAAACGACCTTCGCGTGCATCGACAAACGGGCGAGCGTTCTCTGCGCCAGCTCGTCGGGTAGCGTCTCACTGTCGAACACGTCACCGGCTATCAAAACATGCCGCACGCCGTGCGCCATGGCCTCTGCCGCGATGCGTTGAATGGCATCCATGCGCGCCTGATTGAGCAGCGTTGCTTTATCCGCCGGAAACCGCCCGAAGCGCTTGCCGATCTGCCAGTCGGCCGTGTGTATGAACTTGAACGCCACGCCCCCTCCACGTCACGTCAATCGCGTCGAGAACTATTAAGTTCTATTTTTGTTCTTAGCAAGTGTCGCGCCTGCGTTTCCTTTGGTAATGCACAAGACAATCCAAACGTCGCCTGGCCGCTGCGCGCTATGCAGTGACCCGTGTAGACTGGCGCTCCAATGGGATTGCACGATCGAGAAGGAGCCGCGATATGATCAAGAGCCTGTCTCTCCTGACGCGCAAGAGTGGCATGACCAAGGAAGCGTTCCGTGAGGTTTGGGAGGGCGAGCATGCGCCGATGGTGCGGGCCGTACCGGAGGTGCGCCGCTACGTTTTGTCGTTCGTGCTGAGCGAAGCAGCGACAGCGAATGCCCCCATTCAGGCCATGCAAGTCGACGCCGTGGCCGAGCTCTGGTTCGACGACCTAGCCGCGATGCAGCGTGCAGCGGCGCGCCCTGAAATGCAGGCCGTTCTCGCCAATGGCGCGAAGTATCTCGGCATGATCAAACCCTTCGTCACGGAAGAGGTGGAGATCATCTGAGTCGCGCTTAGCCGCGCACGATCAGCGCTGGAAGCTCGGCCAGCGTCTTGATCTCGCGGTCGGGTGCGCCGGGTAGGCGTTCGCGCCGCTGTCCGTAGCGATTGCACCACACCACCCGCATGCCGAACGCTGACGCCGCATGCGCGTCCC
>JANOKV010000096.1:0-15546 GCA_031419415.1 Hyphomicrobiales bacterium
GCTGGTGGTGTGGCGTCTGCACCCACGTCCGGGTCAGCCGACGCTCGTTTATTTCCACGGCAATGGTGATCCGCTCACCTATCGCTCGGGCCGCATCGGGAGCTTCGAAGCCGAAGGGTGGGGCGTCTACATGATGGCCTATCGCGGCTTTTCGGGCAGCACCGGCACGCCGAACGAAACCCGCATCGTCGCCGACGCCAAGCTCGCCTATGACGCTGTCGTGGCCGAGGGCGTGCAGCCGCGCGACATCATCCTCTATGGCGAATCCCTGGGCACGCACGTGGCGTTGCGCGTGGCGCTGGAGCGGCCAGCCTCGGCGCTGGTCCTCGAAGCCCCGTTCACGTCGATGGTGGACGCGTGGCGCCAGTTCGCGCCTTGGCTGCCGGTCGGATGGCTGCTGCGTGATCCGTTCGACAGTTTAGGCCGCATTGGTCGGCTCGAGATGCCGCTGCTGGTCCTCCACGGCACCCGCGACCGGCTGGTGGCGTTCGCGCTGGGCCGCCGATTGTTCACCGCCGCACCCGAACCCAAACGGCTCGAAGTGTTTCCGGAAGCCGGCCACGCCAATCTCTACGACTACAACGCCATCAGCGCCGTGCGCCGGTTCGTCGCCGACGTGCGTAGTGACGCCTTCCGGCGGTGACTTACTTGGTTTTCCGGGTAAGGCACGCTTGCAGGCAGCGTTGCCGTTCGGCGTCGCAATCCGGGCCGCCTTTGGTCGAAACGCGGCACTGGTCGTGCTTGGCTTGGCAGGCGCTTGCGCACGATGAGCTGTCCGCGACGACCACGGGCGTTTGGATGGCCGGCAGGGCATCGGGCGACCGCACGAGCGGTGCAGTCCTGCTGCCGTCCACGGACTGCGCGACGGCCACGACGGCGCACGCGGCGAACAGTCCTAAGATGATGCTGCGGCGGAGCATTTCAGCGTCCCCTTCGGGTGATCGCCCCGAAAACACTCGAAGCAATCCGGGCGCGTTCGGTGCGCCCGCTCCTGCCTTGCTCGGACCTTGCATCATCCGAGCGTCGCTTTCGCCCAGACTGCTATAGCAGGTTGCATGAATGCAAGCTGAACTCGACGCCTCTGAACACGGACGACATTGCGGCTGAACACGGACGACATTGCGGCTGCAAGGTGAAAAAATTCCTCTTGCGCGGCTTCGGCCAAAGGCTGGCGCGGCGCAGTCGCCACCATTGCGATATGATCTGTGGCGTGCAGAAATCAGGCAATCGGAAAACAGGGCTGGGTCATAATGGACGAACTCATCTACAAAGTCTGCGCGCAGGGAGCCTGGAAAAACGCCTGCGAAACAGGCCACTTCGCCGGCTCGGCCGACGATCTCAGGGACGGGTTCATCCATTTCTCGACGGCAAAGCAACTCAGGGGCACGCTCGCCAAGCATTTCGCGGGCCAGAGCGATCTGGTCTTGGTCCAGGTGGACCCGCGCGTCCTCACTGCGGAGATGCGCTGGGAAGCATCGACCGGCGGAAAGCTGTATCCTCACCTCTACGGACCATTGCCCACGGCGGCGGCTGTTCGCGTTTCGCCGTTGGTGCTCGGGGCCGATGGTCACCACAGTCTTCCAGAAGGCTTCGACGCATGCTGAATGCATTGTTCGATCTGGCTCGGCCAGCACTGCTCGCGCTCGATCCCGAGCGGGCGCACGACATGACGTTGCTGTCACTGGAAAAGGGGATTCATCCGCGCGACACGACGGCTGATCCGCCGATGCTGGCGGCAAAACTCGGAGCGCTGGCGTTGCCCAATCCCATCGGCATCGCGGCCGGTTTCGACAAGGATGCGCGCGTGCCCGACGCCGTGCTCGCGATGGGCTGCGGTTTTGCGGAAGTCGGCACGCTGACGCCCATTGCGCAGGAGGGCAACCCCAAGCCGCGCGTGTTTCGCTTGATCGGGGAGCGCGCCGTCATCAATCGCAATGGCTTCAACAATTGCGGCCATACGGCAGCGCTGGCGCGGCTCGAGCACCGGGCTGCGCGCGGCGGCGACGGGCGCAAAAGCGTTGTCGGCGTCAACATCGGCGCGAACAAGGACAGCACCGATCGCGCCGCCGACTATGTGGCGGGACTCGAAACATTTTACGGCGTCGCCAGCTATTTTACGGTCAACATCTCCTCGCCCAACACGCCGGGGCTGCGCGATCTGCAAGCACCCGCCGCACTCGACGAGCTGCTGGGTCGCGTCATGGCGGCGCGCCAGGCAAGGTTCGCTGCCGGAGAGCCCGCGCGGCCGATCGTCGTCAAGGTATCGCCCGATATCGCGGAAGCCGACGTGCCCGCGATTGTCGACCGATTGATCGCGCATCGCGTCGATGCGATCGCGGTGTCGAACACGACGCTGGCGCGACCTGGTCTGGCGACCAACACGACGGCGAAGGAGATGGGGGGACTTTCGGGTCGACCGCTCTTTCATCGCTCGACGGCCATGCTCGCCCGCTTTCATGTGGCGACGAACGGTGAGGTGCCCCTGATCGGGATCGGCGGGATCGATTCCGGTGAGACAGCGCTCGCTAAGATCGAAGCCGGGGCCACGCTGTTGCAGCTCTACACCGCGCTCGTCTACGAGGGCCCCGGATTGATCCCGCGCATCAAGACCCACCTTGTCGAGGTCTGCCGCGCGGAAGGGTTGGCATCCTATTTATCCCTGGTTGGCCGACGATCAGCGGAGTGGGCCGCGCGACCGCTCGAGGGCTGAACGGACTGAGCCGCCCGAGGAGGGGGGAGGTGATCTCCATCAGGCGGACGGAATGTCGTCTGGCGGGGATTGGGACTTCGGCCTTGGGCCATTTATCTTTCAGCGCCGACATGCTCTGATCGCGGCACATCCCTCATTCCACGGAGCCCTCTATGACCAAAATCCTTCGCGCCTCTGCCCGCGCCACGCGCCAGCAGCCCAACACGACGTTCACCGGCACCGTGTTTGCAGACGAAGTTCTCGTTGGTGAAAAGCCCTCGCGCATGCGGGCGACGCGGGTCAGCTTCACGCCGGGCGCGCGCACGTTCTGGCACACGCATCCCGTGGGGCAGACGCTGTTCGTGCTGTCGGGCACGGGGCGCTACCAGCAGGAGGGCCAGCCGGTGCAAGAACTCACGCCGGGCGATACGGTCATCATTCCGCCCGATGCCCGCCATTGGCATGGCGCTGCGCCCGACCATCTCTTCTGCCATCTCGCGTTGTCGGAATTGAACGACAAGGGCGAAGGCACGACGTGGCTGGAGGCCGTCTCCGACGCCGACTACACCAAGAAGCCCGCGTCGCGCGGCTGAGGCGGGACTGCCCTGGAATTGGCAGACGTGGCGGGCCTTGCCGACACGTCTGCACGCCGCGTTCAATTGGCGATGTAGCCGCCGTCGACATTGTACGTCGCGCCCGTCACGTAAGAGGCGCGGTCGCAGCACAACCAACACACCATCTCTGCGATTTCCTGAGCTGTGCCCATCCGGTTCATCGGCGTCGCCGCCATGATCTGAGCGCCGCGCCGCGCCATTACGTCCTTCGTCATATCAGTTTCGATGTAGCCCGGCGCCACCGCGTTGACGCGAATTTTGTTCTGCGCGTATTCGATCGCGGCGGTCTTGGTCAGGCCGACGACACCGTGTTTGGCCGCCACATAAATCGACGATGTCGGCAGGCCGACGAGGCCAGCGACCGAAGCGGTGTTGACGATGGCGCCGCCACCACCTTGCGCCATCATCTGGTTCAACTCCTCGCGCATGCACAGCCACACGCCCTTGAGGTTGACCGAGACCATGCGATCGAAAGCGTCCTCCGGCCAATCGGCCGTTTTCTTGCCGCCCGCGCCGATCTGATAGCCGGAGATGCCGGCGTTGTTGAACGCGCAGTCGAGCCGTCCGAAGGTTTTGACAGCTGTGGCTATCATCGCCGCGACTTCGGTGGGCTTCGTCACGTCGGCCACGTGCGACACGGCTTGGCCACCGGCCGCGTTGATGAGCCCGACGGTTTCACTGGCCCCTTCAGCGGACGTATCGCTGACCAGCACGCGCGCGCCTTCACGCGCAAACAGCACCGCCGTCGTGCGTCCAATGCCGCGCGCGCCGCCTGTGATCAGCGCCGTCTTGCCTTCGAGTAGTCCCGCCATATCGTCGTCCTCCGATCGGGTGTCCTGCGTGGAGCCTACCCGTGTTTCGCCGCGGGGGCCAAGGCCGATGATGCAGGCCGATGATGCGGTTGCCCGCTCACCCTTTGCGGTTCGCCTTCGCCGCGAAGAAGGCCTGAATGGCAGCCTGGGGTTCGCCCGTCTTGTAGGCGTCGGACAGAGCGTCGATGCCGGCATAAACGCCTTCATCCACGGACACGCGCTCCCATCGGTTCATCAGGGCTTTCTGGTTGCGGATGGCAGCCGGCGTGGCGCGGGCGATCAACTCGAGCCAGTGCGTGACGGCCGCATCCAGCGCGGCGGGTGCGACCACCTTCTGCACGAAGCCCATGGCGCGCGCATCGGCCGCGCCGAACGTCTCGCCGGTCAGTAGGATTTCGCGCGTCTTGCCCCAACCGATCAGACCCGGAAGGAGGGCGGCCTCGATGACGGACGGCAACCCCATGTGAACTTCCGGCATGCCGAAGATCGCGGTGTCGGAAGCGACCCGCATGTCAGCGCTGGCCGCCACTTCCAACCCTGCGCCCAGGCAATAGCCATTGACGCGCGCGATGACGGGAACGGGACACTGGCGGATCGCTTTGCAGGCCATATGCAGACGCGTGATGAAGAGGCGGGCGCTGTCGGCGCAAAGCCCGCCGAGTTCATCGAGATCGGCCCCACCGATAAAGCTGCGATCGCCGGCTCCGGTGAGCACGACGGCGCGCAGTTCGCTATCGTGTGAAATTCGCTCGAACGCCTGACGCAGGGCGACGACGCGCGGCGTATTCAGACAGTTCAGCTTTTTGGGATGATCCACAGTTACGGTGGCAATTCGTGCGCCACGGATCGTCTCGATCTTCACAACAACGCTGGGCTCGGTCATGCTCGTCTCCCTTGGGCTTCCTCGAGCATGGCAGATCCACCAATGCCGCTCCAGAACCGTGTGACACCGGAAGGCGAAATCATCGCCGTGGAGGCGCGTGGGCGCATGATGGGCAACCGGGGTGGACCGTTGCATGGCGCAGACCAGACGCTGCGTCGCCGACGGTGGGCCTCGAAACAATGGATCTGCTGCTGGGTCGAGTTCAACGGCCGCCACCGACAGGTGATGGCCCCCAACCGTTACACGGAGCTCTTTTTCCTCGACGAAGCGACAGCGTTGGCGGCAGGGCACCGCCCGTGCTTTGAATGTCGCCGCCAGGATTTCCTGTGGTTTGCGAGCCTTTGGGGCGCGATGATCGGCAAATCGGGACGCGCCATGGTGGGTGAGATGGATAGCGCTCTGCACGCCGAGCGCGTCGACCGGAACGGCGCCAAAGTCATCTATCGCGCGGACTTCGGCGGTCTCCCCTCGGGCACGTTCGTGCGCCTGGAGAGCCAGCCCCACCTCGTGCTGTCGTCGTGGCTGCTGCCGTGGTCGCCGTCGGGATACGGCACGCCGACGCGTCGCCCAGACGCAGGGTCGGTCGAGGTGCTCACGCCACGCTCGACGGTCGCCGTTCTCGCCGCCGGCTACTGCCCGACGCTGCTGCACGAGACGGCCGACATCGGGTAGTCAGCCAGCCAATGCGTCCGGCTCGAGCATCAGCGCAGAGTCAGCACCCGTCGTTATGGCGTCACGCAGTCCAGGCGCGGCCGTTGCCAACTGCTCGGCGAAGAAGCGCGCGAGTGCAATGCGCGGATGGGCGCCAACGGCCTCACTGCCCCGCGAGACCGACAGCGCACCGCGCGCCAAATAGGCGCCACCGGCCGCCAGCCCGAATAGCCGCAGATAGGACTGGGCCCCGGCCAGCGCCGCATCGGGATTGGAGGGCAGCGTCTGGCCGATCCAGCGCGAAGCGTCGGCTAGTGCGTCGACGGCGTCGGCCAACCGCTCGCCCATACGACCGAACTCTGGGCGGTTCGAGGTGCGCACCTCTTCGGCCGTTTTCTTCAGTTCTGCGATGTAGGCCTCGAGCACGCGGCCGCCGTCGAGCGGCACCTTGCGCGTGATGAGGTCGATTGCCTGAATGCCGTTGGTGCCCTCGTAGATCGGCAGAATGCGCGCGTCGCGATAGTGCTGGGCGGCGCCGGTTTCCTCGATGAAGCCCATGCCGCCATGCACTTGCAGACCGATCGAGGCGACCTCGACGCCGATGTCGGTCGAGAATGCCTTGGCGACCGGCGTCAAGAGAGCCGCGCGATTGGCGGCGGCGGCCTTCACGGCGGGATCGGCCGCGCCGTGCGAAATGTCGAGTTCGCGCGCGGTCACGTAGCAGATGGCGCGCGCGGCTTGCGTCATCGACTTCATGATCATCAAGCTGCGGCGAATGTCGGCGTGCTCGATGATCGGGCTCATCTCACCGGCTCGACCGCGCGACGAGCGGCCCTGTTTGCGCTCGCGGGCATAGTCGATGGCACGCTGCGTCGCCCGTTCGGCGATGGCCACGCCCTGGATGCCGACCGCGAGGCGCGCCTCGTTCATCATGATGAACATGGTGGCGAGACCGCGGTTCTCCTCGCCGACCATCCAACCGATCGCGCCGCCGTTCTCGCCGTATTTCATCACGGCGGTCGGGCTCGCGTGGATGCCGAGTTTGTGCTCGAGGCTGGCGCAGATCACGTCGTTGCGCGCGCCCACGCTGCCGTCCGAATTCACGAGATTGCGAGGCACCAGGAACAAGGAAATGCCGCGCGTTCCGGGTGGGGCGTCGGGCAGTCGCGCCAGCACCATGTGGATGATGTTGTCCGTCAGGTCGTGGTCGCCATAAGTGATGAAAATTTTGGTGCCGGTGATCCGGTACGATCCGTCGCCTTGCGACACGGCCCGGCTGGTGAGCTGGCCCAGATCCGAACCGCAATGGGGTTCGGTCAGGTTCATGGTGCCCGACCACTCGCCGGAGATCATCTTCGGCAGGTAGGTCGCCTTGAGGGCTTCGGAGCCGTGCACGGCCAACGCCGCGACCGCGCCTTGGCTCAGCAAGGGGCACAGACCGAACGACAGATTGGCCGCATTCCAGATTTCACTCGCAGCGACAGCAACCACTTCGGGCAAGCCTTGGCCGCCCCATTCCTCGGGGCATGGCAGCGATGCCCAGCCGCCGTCGATGAAGCCCTTGTAGGCCTCCTTCCAGCCGTCCGGTGTGATGACCCGACCATCGACCAGCTTGGAACCCGCGCGATCGCCAGGCGTGTTGAGCGGATCGAGAACGTCGGCGCCGAATTTTCCGGCCTCCACCAGGATCGCCCGCACCGTCTCTTGATCGACCGTCACGATGCCGTCTTTGATCATCTCCGGCAGGCCCGCTGCCGTTTCCAAGGCAAACATGATATCGTCGACGGGGGCGTGATAGGTCATGCTGGTGGGTCTCGCGCTGATGTGTTCTGGCGTAAAAACCCATCCTAGACCGATCAGCTACCGCCCGAAAGACATCCGAAGGTCGATCTCCCGCAGATGCCCGTCGTTCCCGCCACCGCTGAGCATATAGGGCGCGCATCGGCCTTGCTGCGCGACGGACGCCTCGTCGCCTTTCCAACCGAAACGGTCTACGGCCTAGGGGCCGATGCAACCAATGGCCGAGCCGTTGCGGCGATATTCGAGGCCAAGGGGCGGCCACGCTTTAATCCGTTGATTGTGCACGCTGCAGACCTGGATCATGCCTTCGCGTTGGGGATGTTTGCCGCGGTTGCCAAACAATTGGCCGATGCATTCTGGCCGGGGCCGCTGACGTTGATCGTGACAAAGCGCGCCGGTTCGCCGATTGCGGAGCTGGCAACGGCTGGGCTGGATACCGTTGCGCTGCGGGTGCCGTCGCACCAGGTGGCGCGCGATCTCATCCGGGCAGCAGCGCGCCCCATTGCGGCCCCCTCCGCCAATCGGTCGGGCCATGTCAGCGCCAGCACGGCCGCCCACGTTGCAGCCGACTTCGGCGACAGCGTCGATCTCATCCTCGATGGTGGCCCCACCGAGCACGGCATCGAGTCGACCGTCTTGGATGTCACCGGGTCCAAACCCATTCTGCTGCGACCGGGCGCAGTGACTGCCGAGGCGATCGCGTCGATTATCGGTGCGCTGCCGCAGACACGCGCGAGTGAAACCGATCGCCCGGTGTCCCCGGGCCAGCTCGCCAGCCACTATGCGCCGCGCGCCGCCGTGCGGCTCGATGCGAAAGAGGTGCATGCCGGTGAAGCTCTGTTGGCCTTCGGTGACCCTGTTCCGTCGCACGAAGGCCTTTGCATCAATCTCAGTGCGAGCGGTGATCTGCGCGAGGCGGCGGCCAATCTGTTCGCGGCATTGCGGGACTTGGACAGTGCCAGTGTGGCGCGAATCGCGGTGATGCCGATTCCGATCACCGGGCTGGGCGCGGCCATCGCAGACCGATTGCAGCGCGCGGCAGCGCCCCGGCCATGACGACCGATCCGGGACGTGTCGTCGTGAAAACCATGTCGATTACGCGGGCGGATTTCGCGCGCAGCCTCGCCCGGCTCGATAGCGACGCGGTGCTGGATGCTGGCGGTTGCGCGCAAGTCCGTGCGGCCGGCGTTCACGCGCGCATCCAATTCGACGCGCTCCCCCCGCGCAAGCTGGGCGGATTGCTGGCGATGCCCCAAGCCCGCGTGACGATTGCCCTACCCGATGAGGCGTCTTCGGCGGCAAGAGTGGGCTTCCTGGCCCGCTTCGACGTGGCATTTCAACGGGGCGGCGGATGAGCTGAGGCAATCAGCGCAATAGCGGAAAGATCGAACTGTGTGGTTGCGGATCGGTGGCAAATCCCAGAACCGAAGACGGATCGTCCGGTTCTTCGTTCGGTTTGAACACCTCGAGCACCGAGTCTCCCTCGCCCGCTTGCGCCCTCAGTCCTGTTTTCAGACTGACGCGCACCAGTTTGATGCCGGGCGGGGTGCGGAAGGGGCCTGGTTTCTTGCCAGCCAACGCCAACTTCATGAAATTCGCAAAGATCGGCGCCGATATCGCTCCGCCGGTGGCAGACTTGCCCATGGGCTTGGGCGTGTCGTAACCGACATAGACGCCGACGACGAGGTCGGGCGTGTAGCCGACGAACCAGACGTCTTTCGACTCGTTGGAGGTCCCCGTCTTACCGGCAATCGGGACATCGCCGAGAATACTGCGAACGATGGTCGCCGTGCCACGCTGCACCACGCCTTCCATGATCGAGGTCATCTGGTAGGCGGAATGCGGATCGACGATTTGGCGGCGATCATCCAACACATCGGGCTCGGTCTGGGATTGCCACGCTTGCGTTTTGCAGGTCGCACAATCGCGGTCGTCGTGACGCCACACCGATTTTCCCCAGCGATCTTGGATGCGATCGATCAGGGTCGGGCGCACTTGCTTGCCACCGTTGGCGATCATGGCGTAGGCGCCGGTCATACGCAGCAAGGTCGTCTCGCCCGCGCCGAGCGACATGGCCGGCACCGGGAGCAAGTCGTCATAGACGCCGAAGCGTCGCGAATATTCGACGATCAGCGGCATCCCCATGTCCTGGGCGAGGCGGGCCGTCATTTGGTTGCGCGATTTTTCGATACCGACGCGCAGGGTGGCGGGACCAAGCGAGGATGACTTGTTGTAGTTCTCCGGCCGCCACGCCTCTTTTCCCGGCCCTTGCTCGATTTCGATGGGGGCATCGAGCACGATGCTCGTCGGTTTGTAGCCATTGTCCATCGCGGCGAGATAGACGAGGGGTTTGAACGTCGAGCCCGGCTGACGCTTGGCCTGTGCCGCGCGATCGAACTGGCTCATGGCGAAGGAGAAGCCGCCGACGATGGCGAGCACGCGCCCGGTGTGGGGGTCCATCACCACGATGCCGCCGCTGACCTCGGGAATTTGCATCAACGACCAGACCCCACGTGCGTTGTTGGGATCTTTGGGCGACACCCAGACGACATCGCCTGCCGCCAGCACGTCTGCTACGCCCGGCGCTTTGCTCGGCCGCTTATTAGCCCACTTGATTTCGTCGTAGGGAATTTCGACGGCCTCGCGGTCCGTCGCCAGGGTATTGTCTTGGCGTTTCCCGGGTTTCAGTCCGACGACCGCTTTGGTTCGCTGCGCCTCGATGACGACGCCGAGCTGCCACGGCGACACGTCGTTGGGCGATTCGATGGCCGCCAGCAGCGCACCCCAGTCGCCAGCAGTGTCGATTTTTTGAACCGGTCCGCGCCAACCTTGCGTGCGGTCGAACGCGACCAGACCATCGATGAGCGCGCGCCGAGCGTGGCGCTGCAACTTGGGATCCAGCGTGGTGCGAACCGAGAGGCCGCCAGCGTAGAGCTTCTCCTCGCCGTAATCGGCAATGAGGCGGCGACGCACTTCCTCCGCGAAATAATCCGCCGCATAAATTTGCGTGCCGAACGGGCGGATATTGACCGTCAATTCCTTCGCGCGACCGGCCTTGCCGACGTCGGCTGCAATGGCGCCCGTCTCAACCATCTGATCGAGGATCCAGTTGCGCCGGTCGGTCGCTTCTTTCTTCTTGCGGAACGGATGATAATTGTTGGGGGCTTTGGGGAGCGCGGCAAGGTAAGCTGCCTCTTCGACCGACAGCTCCGCCAGTTCCTTACCGAAATAATTGAGCGCCGCGGCCGCCACGCCATACGAGCCGATGCCGAGATAGATTTCGTTCAGATAGAGTTCGAGGATCTTGTCTTTGGGATAGGCGCGTTCGATGCGGATGGCGAGGATGGCTTCGCGCAATTTCCGATCGAAGGTCCGCTCGCTCGACAGCAGGAAATTCTTGGCGACCTGCTGGGTGATGGTCGACGCACCTTGAATACTGCCTTTGCCCTTGATCTTGGCCTCGATGAACTTCATGCCGGCCCGGCCGATGCCCGTGAAGTCCAACCCGCCATGTTCGTAGAAGCGGCGGTCCTCAGCGGACAAGAACGCGTTAATGACGAGTTTGGGCACCGTATTGATCGGCACGAAAATACGGCGTTCGCGCGCATACTCCGCGATCATCGAGCCATCGTGCGCGTGAATGCGCGTCATGACGGGAGGTTCGTACTTCGCGAGGCTTTCGTAGCTGGGCAGGTCTTTGGACGCTTTCCAGAGCAGATACCCAGCCACCGACGAGCCGACGACGAACAAGATCACCAGCGAGCCGAAGACGAAGCCCAGGCCGCTCAAAATCCAGCTCCGCCGCCGGCGCTTCTGCGGGCGGTATTGCTGGGGCGGCGGTAGGATCGGAGCTCTCATCGGTCAACAATTCCGTTTCTTCGACTGGACATGTCCTCGAATGCCTATCCGGGAAGCCCTGATTATGACGCCAGAATGGCCGACAGCGTTCGATCTGTTCACGACTGTGTGCGCCGCGCGCCCGTTTTCGCCGCGCGCTTCCAGCCGAGCGAGGCGTTCCAGCCATGTAGACCCCTGTAAATACCGTCTCGACAGGCCCTGGAACGCACGACTCGGACAAGAGTTTCGCCTCGCTTCGCCTCAGCGGCCAAGCTCCGCTTCAATGGCCGCGAGCGCCGCAGGGGCTTTCGACCCGTCCGCGCCACCGGCTTGCGCCATGTCGGGCCGCCCGCCGCCCCCTTTGCCGCCGAGCGCCTCCGCACCGACGCGAACGAGATCGACGGCGCTGTAGCTGCCCATCAGGTCGCTTGTCACGCCAATTGCCAATCCCGCCTTGCCGTCCTCTGTCACGCCGACGATGGCGACGATACCCGACCCGACCTGCTTCTTGCCTTCATCCACGAGGCTACGCAGATCTTTCGGGTCGAGACCTTTGACTAGCCTGGACAGATACCGCACCTTTCCGATCGTGCGAACCTCGTCCATGGGGGACGCTGCACCATTGGTCTGCGCGGGTCCTGATAACGCAATGCTGCGCTTGGCGTCGGCCAGTTGCTTTTCCAGGGCTTTGGTCTGCTCGACCATCGCCTTGACCCGGTCGACGACATCGTCCGGCCGCGTTCGCAGCACGGACGACAGCTCGCGCACCCGCGCATCTTGCGTGGCGAGATAGGCGCGCGCGCCATGTGCCGTCAGCGCTTCGATCCGACGCACGCCCGCCGATGAGCCGGTTTCCGACACGATACGCACGACGCCGATCTCTCCGGTTCGCGCCACGTGCGTTCCGCCGCACAATTCCACCGACCACGCGCGGTTCGCCCGCTCGTTCGCGCGCGCGCCCATGGCGACCACGCGGACCTCGTCGCCGTATTTTTCCCCGAACAAAGCCATGGCGCCGATGTTGCGCGCGTCGTCGAGGTTCATCAGGCGGGTTTCGACTGGCGTGTCGAGAAGAACTTGCGCATTGGCCAAGTCCTCGATGCGCGCGATGTCATCAGCGCTGATCGGCATGGTGTGTGAGAAGTCGAAGCGCAGCCGATCCGGGTCGACGAGCGATCCCTTCTGTGCGACGTGCGTGCCCAGCACCTGGCGCAGCGCCTCGTGCAGGAGATGGGTCGCGGAGTGGTTGGCGCGAATGGCGCTGCGGCGCAGGTGATCGACGCTGAGCTCGACGGCGTCGTTCGGCATGAAGCTACCGCTCTCGACGATGCCGTTATGCACGATCAAGTCGCCGAGTTTCTTGGCTGTGTCCGTGACGCGAAACAGGGCGCCGGACGCGGAACGAATCACGCCGGTATCGCCGACCTGGCCACCGGACTCGCCATAAAACGGCGTCTGGTTGACGACGATCGAGCCCGTGTCCCCTGACCCGAGGGCCGCCACTTCGCTGCCGTTCTTGAAGAGGCCGCGAACGATTCCCTCCGCAGCGTGCGCTTCGTAGCCCAAGAACTCGGTCGCGCCGACGTTCTCCTTAATCTCGAACCAAACGGTCTCGGTCGCGGCTTCGCCCGACCCTTTCCAAGCGCGGCGCGCCTCCGCCTTCTGGCGCTGCATTGCGGCATCGAATGTCGTCGTGTCGACAGCCATGCCGCGAGGTTTGAGCGCATCCTGGGTCAAATCGAGGGGGAAGCCGAAGGTGTCGTAAAGCTTGAAGGCCACGTCGCCCGACAACGTCGCTCCCCGGCCCAGACCCGACGTCGCCTCGTCGAGAAGATGCATGCCACGCTGCAACGTCTGTCGGAACTTGGTCTCTTCGAGGCGCAGCGTTTCGCCGATGAGTTGCTGCGCGCGGACGAGCTCGGGGTAAGTTTCACCCATCTGGCGCACGAGCGACGGCACGAGGCGATGCAGCAAGGGTTCCTTGGCGCCCAGGAGCTGGGCGTGCCGCATGCCCCGGCGCATGATTCGGCGCAAAACGTAGCCGCGCCCCTCATTGGACGGCAAAACCCCTTCGGCAATGAGAAAACTCGTCGAGCGCAGGTGATCGGCGATCACGCGGTGCGAGGCCTGATTGGGCCCCGCCGCCTTGACGCCCGTTGCGTCCTCCGACGCGGCAATCAGCGCCCGAAAGAGGTCGATATCGTAATTCGAGGGCACCCCTTGCAGGATCGCTGTGATCCGCTCGAGTCCCATGCCCGTATCGATCGACGGCCGCGGCAGGTCGACACGCGTCGCCTCGTCGACCTGGTCGAATTGCATGAAGACCAGGTTCCAGAACTCGAGATAGCGATCGCCATCCTCGTCAGGTGAGCCCGGCGGCCCTCCCGAGATGGCTTCGCCCTGGTCGAAAAACAGCTCCGAGCAGTACCCGCACGGACCCGTAGGTCCTGCCGCCCAGATATTGTCGGCGATGTCGATGATGCGATCGTCACCGATGCCGGCGATCTTCTTCCACAGTTGGCGGGCCTCGGCGTCATCCGGGTGGACGGTGATGAGCAAGCGATCCTTGGGCAGGGAAATGACTTTCGTCACGAATTCCCACGCGTAACGGATCGCTTGTTCCTTGAAATAATCGCCGAACGAGAAGTTGCCGAGCATCTCGAAGAACGTGTGGTGGCGCGCCGTATATCCGACGTTGTCGAGGTCGTTGTGCTTGCCGCCCGCGCGCACGCATTTCTGCGCGGTGGTCGCGCGCGTGTAGGGGCGCTTTTCTTTGCCCGTGAAGACGTTCTTGAACTGCACCATGCCGGCAGACGTGAACATCAGCGTCGGATCGTTGCGCGGAACGAGGGACGATGACGCAACATGCTCATGCCCGTTCTTTTCGAAAAACTCGACGAAGGTGGAGCGGATCTCGTTGACGCCGGTCATCGGGTGCATTCATCCATTGCGCCGGCTGCCGAGTGAGCAAGCAGCCGGTCTATCACTCGTCTCGGATCGGTGGATCGCGCGAGGACCCGACTTGTAAAGCTTGCCGGAACGGCTGTCCACAAAGGGTCAGCTGCCGAGCCGATTATCCGAAAGGCGTGTGGGCCGGCCATCGCGCGAGATCAGCCCTATTCTCTGGCCAAATGACAGAAAAAACCTCGCCATCACCGACGGAGCTGCCGCTGTTGCGGCCAGCGACTGTCACCCGACTGCGATTGCGGGGTTTCTGACACTGGCCGCTCCTTCGTCTCCGTCGGAGACTGGGGCTCAGCGGCGCCCGCGCGCACCTTTTTTGACCTGCTCATCACCTTCATCGGGCAGGACACCGTCGGAATCGGGACCGTCATCGGCCTCCGCGGCCTCGCTTGCGTCCGGCGCATGCAGCATCTTTTCCACGATCAGACCCGCATTGGCCCGAATGGAGCGCTCGACTTCGGCCGCCATCGCGGGATGCTCCCGCAGAAACGTCTTGGCGTTCTCGCGACCTTGGCCGATGCGCTCGCCTTTGAACGAAAACCAGGCTCCACTTTTCTCGACCAGTCCAGCCTTCGCGCCAAGATCGATGAGTTCCCCCATCTTGGAGATGCCCTCGCCGTACATGATGTCGAATTCAACCTGCTTGAACGGGGGGGCCACCTTGTTTTTCACGACTTTGACGCGGGTCTGATTGCCGACGACGTCTTCCTGCGCCTTGATCTGCCCGATACGCCGAATATCGAGGCGGACGGACGCATAAAATTTCAAGGCGTTGCCTCCCGACGTGGTCTCCGGATTGCCGAACATGACCCCGATCTTGATGCGGATTTGATTGATGAAGATCACCATGCACTTCGTGCGGGAGATCGAGCCGGTCAATTTGCGCAGGGCTTGGCTCATCAATCGGGCCTGCATGCCCGGCAAACTGTCGCCCATTTCTCCTTCGAGCTCGGCTTTTGGCGTCAACGCCGCCACCGAGTCGATGACCAGCACATCGATGGCCCCCGACCGCACGAGCGTGTCGGCAATTTCCAGCGCCTGCTCACCCGTGTCGGGTTGAGAAATAAGAAGCTCGTCGACATTGACGCCGAGCTTCCTGGCATAAATAGGATCGAGGGCGTGCTCCGCATCCACGAAAGCGCAAATTCCCCCTCTCTTCTGGGCCTCGGCGATGACGTGCAAGGCCAAGGTCGTCTTGCCCGACGATTCAGGTCCATAAATTTCAACGACCCGTCCCTTCGGCAAACCGCCGATCCCCAAAGCAATATCAAGCCCGAGGGAGCCCGTCGAGATTGC